>JAISOP010000277.1 GCA_031275525.1 Tannerella sp. | reverse complement strand
GATCTTCTCGTATCTCATTCAACAAAGGTACAGGTTTTTGTTTGGTTTCGCAAGAGGTCTAATATCTTATTTATGGCATTGAGGCTTATACCGGATTCTTCACTCAGCATCCGGGCCGTCTTTACACCTCCCAAGTACTCGCGGATCATTCGTTCTTTTAGCTTACGCGGTAATCCATAATTACTTAATTCTATATCAAGTTGTCATTTTAATATGCCAACCTATGTGGACTTTTACCTCCAAGTTATATGCCATGCACGGCGCACCCAAAAAAAGGTTGAATCTTGACGGATTCAACCTTTTTTGAACACTTTACTACAGGGCTACTGAATCGCTTTCCGTGCCGAATAGCTGATTTTCAACGCATATGCATCACGTAGCGCCTGCTTGAGATCAGTGACGATCCCCATTTTCGTTTCATAATCGGCCTTGATGGACACAGTCATATAAGGCTGGTCTTCCTCTTTCATACTGGATTTTTCCTGTCCGATATAGGTCCCGACTTCAGAAATTTCTGCGAATTTATCGTTCAACTGAATACGCGATTCGCTACCCATTTTTGTGGCAAATTCTGCCGTAGGTTTACCCACGTAAATGAACGTCACCAGCGATTTCTTTTCCAGTTTCTGCAATTCGGTTGCCTGAGGCGCCCGGAACTGTATTTTCAGCGTGACTTCACGCATGGTGGTTACCATCATGAAAAAGAACAACGTCGCAAATACCAGGTCGGGTAATGATGATGTATTTAATTCGGGCATTTCACGTCCGCCCGCTTTACTGAACTTTCCCATTACTTTTTCTTGTCTCCATAATTTTTAGGTTCTGCTTCCGATATCTTTTGCGGATAAATCGTCTGCACAGCCTTTTGTTGTTCCTCATTCAATTCACTAAAGTTTTTCCCCCATTTCCTCTTTGAAAGCTCGTCGCGCAATTCCCGGTAGGCAGCCGCCAGTTCATTCTGCACCTCGATGTACTTCTGATAGGACGTGCCCCGGTCATTCTGAAGTGAGATTACGTGAGGTTTGCAAATCATCGTCCGCCCAAAAAACGGCACGTCTTCTTCGAGCTTCTCCGGTAAATGTTCATCGTCACGCGGATTAGCAATAAATTCCTTTGCCCTCTCTTTCAACTGGCTGATGTCGATAAACTCTTCTCCGCAAAGGATTTGACCGTCCAGATTGACTAACAGCCGCAACATATTCCTCTTTTTGATATCTATGGGTTTGTCCAGAGTTTCCTTATCAGGCGGCGGAGGCAAGCGCCTGGGTAGTCCCTGGTCTGTATTCATAGATGTAGTCAAGAGAAAGAATAAAAGCAGCATGAAAGCAATATCGGCAGAAGAAGTCGCATTCACTCCGGGGACTTTTCTTTTTTTGCCCATTTCCTTTTCCGTTTAAATCGTTATTTTCTAAACACCTTTAACGCTGTTCCGCTTATCATTGCTACGATACAGAGCGCCAGCAGGATGAACATGCTGTAAATCCACATATCCGACACTTTCAGCCAGAACGGAGTATTGAACTGCGCCGAATCTTCATTAAGCCCCAACAATTTTTCCGCATCTCCCATCGAATAGGAAAGTCCCAGCAATGCGGCGAACAGGATCAGCACCCCAAGGGAAACCAATGCCGATTTCGGTTTCGCTCTCACTGTAGATATGAATTGAAACAGACCTAAAATCACCAGCGCAATGATGGTGATAACGAATATGATATAACACCAATATAGCAACACGTCGGTATTGATCGGCGCTTTTTGTTCTGCGTTGGGATCCACCACTCCTCCCAGATAGAAGAACCCCAACACGACGACGCTAATCAGCGTCACAGCCCACAGCGTCCAACTGGATATTCTCCTGATTTTTTTTACAGCCATGATTCCGACTATTTTTGATATTTCACACTGTATTTGACTACCATATCAAGCAATGTGATCGACGCGTCTTCCATTTTATTGAGAATGGCTTCCAGCTTGCTTAACAGATAATTGTAAAATACTTGCAGGATAAGTGCTACAATCAGACCGCCTACAGTGGTAATCAAGGCTACTTTCATACCTCCGGCCACAACAGTCGGGCTAATATCACCTACACGTTCAATTTTATCGAATGCCATTACCATACCAATTACCGTACCAAGGAAACCCAGTGACGGAGCCATCGCGATAAACAGGGTAATCCATGACAGGTTCTTTTCCAGCAAGCCGCCTTGCACGCCGCCATACGAAATGACGGATTTCTCTACAATATCAATCCCCTGATCGATTCTCATCAGGCCTTGATAAGCAATGGATGCAATCGGGCCTCGGGTGTCGCGGGCGATTGCCTTGGCCGCTTCTACATCGCCCTTGTCAAGGGCTTCT
This sequence comes from Tannerella sp., assembly GCA_031275525.1. Taxonomy (GTDB): domain Bacteria; phylum Bacteroidota; class Bacteroidia; order Bacteroidales; family Tannerellaceae; genus Tannerella. The sequence goes on along the minus strand of JAISOP010000277.1, from coordinate 16,706 downwards.
TCAATCGCTTTCAGCATCTTACTCGGATTGGTATCCGCCAGATTCAAATAAATAATACGTTCCAGCGCAAATGCCAAACCTAAAATCAGCGTAATGGCAACCAAACTCATAAAATCTGCGCTACCTTCAATAAACTTGCTTTTTAGAGCTTGATGAAAACTTTCTTCAACAGGTGCTGCATCTTGCGCAAACGCTACCACAGATGTTCCCAAGGCTAAAATAGCCATGAATGTTTTTGTAAATAACCTCTTCATAGTTGTTCAATCGTTTAAAATTAATAATCTTCTTTCTTTTATTTTTTTTAGTTGTCAAAAAATTCATTTGTTATATGGTTTATTTCCATTCATTTGCGGAGAAAGCGGGATTCGAACCCGCGATACGCTTTTGGCGTATACACGCTTTCCAGGCGTGCCTCTTCAGCCTCTCGAGCATCTCTCCTGTCTGCATCTCCCTCCGGAAATGCCCGCAAATCACGAAAAAATATAATATACAAACTTTTCAAGCTACAAATATCTCATTTTTACTCGAAATAGATTGTCTTAGAACCTGAAAAAATATACAATAACTCCGTTTTTTTTTCTTTCAAAAGCTAATATGTTGTATATCAAATATTTTCAACGTGCTTTTTTTGATGGTTTCAAGCGCGTTGTCCAGGTCGGTTTCAAATATTGAGGCGATTTTTCCGGCCGTTTCCCACAAAAATGACGGTTCATTTCGTTTCCCTCGGTAAGGCGAAGGCGCCAGATAGGGCGCATCAGTCTCCAGGAGAAGCATTTCCAGCCCAGCCTGCCGAAGTACTTCGGGCAATGGCGATTTCTTGAACGTAACAATCCCGTTCACGCCAAGTTTGAATCTGGGCAACTGCCGGATTTCTTCCAGTTCTTCCATCGTGCCGCCGAAACAGTGGAACACACCTCGCAAACAGTTCGTTCCTACCTTATATATACTGTCGAATACTTCCGCGAAGGCATTGCGTACATGAATGGACACCGGCAACTGCAATACCCGGCTCCATTGCAACTGTTCCTCGAACACGATTTTCTGTTCCGGCAAATGATGCCGGTCCCAATACAAATCGATTCCGATTTCTCCAATGCCGCAGTAACGGCGTAACGAAAGGGCCTTTTCGACTTGGCTCAACTGAGAGACATACGACGCATCCACACTGGTTGGATGCAGCCCCATCATCGGAAAAACGAAGCCTGGTTCGGTATCACATAAATTAAACAGCGGCGCCAGCGTCGTGACATCGACATTCGGCAACAAAAGCGCTTCGATACCCGACGCCTTCGCTCTCCGGATGACTTCGTTGCGGTCGGCATCAAACTCCTTCAGATAGATATGCGTATGCGTATCAATGATTTTTACGCTACTTTTGAATCCAAACTCCTGCATTTCTATGATTCCCTCATCATCAGTTGCCGGCTCATTTCGTGCAGCAGCGTCAGTCGTTCCGACGGCTGGTGTAACAGTGAAAGGTCGTACATGGCTAGCCGGTAATACTGCTGTATTTTTGCCCAAACGAGGTCCTTCATATTCAAATCGTCGTAAATGGCCGTGATGGCTGCGATTTTTTCTTCCGGAGTGAAGGCGTTTTCAGCCGTTGTTTGCCAGTATTGCCGGATGACGGTGCACTGCTGCTCCGATGCCTGCCTCATGGCATGAATCAGCAAAAACGTTTTTTTGTTGCACTGAATGTCGCCCCCGATGTTTTTCCCGAAAGTCAACGGGTCTCCATAGACATCCAACAAATCATCCTGCAACTGAAATGCCAGTCCGGTGTGAATGCCGAAACGGTAGAGATATTCGAGGTCTTCTTTCGGCGCACCTCCGATCAACGCTCCGGCTTTCAGGCAACAGGCAAACAGGACGGCTGTTTTCAGACGGATCATTTCAAGGTATTCCTCTTCTGCTACTTCCTGTCGCAACTCAAATTCCATGTCGTATTGCTGGCCTTCGCATATTTCCAGGGCCGTTTGGGTGAAAAGTGTCAGTATATCCTTCAAAAAAGGCGAGTCCGTCTCGCCTATCAGTTGATAAGCAAGAATCAGCATGGCATCGCCCGAAAGAATGGCCGTGTTCGGATTCCATTTTTCATGTACTGTCGGCTGATGGCGCCGGCGGATGGCACCATCCATCAGGTCATCGTGCAATAGCGTGAAATTATGAAACACTTCCATGCCTAATGCCGGCTTCAACGCTTTGTCCACATTTTCACTGTACAGGTTGCACGCCATCAACATGAATGCCGGGCGAATCCGTTTTCCGCCGAAGGAAAGCGTGTACTCAATCGGAAGAAACAAACTTCGAGGTCGCGCCTCAAAGCGAATTTCTCCGATAGCCGTTTCTACCATCCGCAGGATTTGTTCAAATGACAACATATAAGATAAATAGATAGCAATAAAAAAGGCCACTCACTCAGGAACAGCCTTTTCTAATGAAAAAATTAAGATTACTTCCGTTCAAAAATTACGGATTAATTTTGTAACCGGAACAGAACCGGCAGGTTGTATTTTACACGTACCGGTTTTCCTCTTTGCTTGCCCGGTTTCCACTTGGGCATCGCATTGATCACACGCATAGCTTCCCTGTCCAGCGAAGGATCCACTCCGCGAATCACTTCTACATCCACAATACTGCCGTCCCTGTTGATGGTGAAGGAACAGGTCACACGACCTTGTATCCCGTTTTCCTGTGCAACGACCGGATACCTGATCGCATTTTTCAGATAAGTCAACAATTCCACCTGGCCTCCCGGAAATTCCGCCGGTTCTTCTACAATGGTGAAAATGTGGTTCTCATCCTCTTCTTCTTCCTTCACTTCTACAACCTGAGGCACGTAAGTCTCTGCCTGTGCGGCGTTGGCATTGTCTTCCGTTGACATCAAATCGGCATTGTCCACCTTCGCATCATCCTCCCCAACGTTCAATACTTCGGCAACTATTTGTGCCGGCGGCGGTGGTGGTGGCGGCGGTGGCTCTTCCTCCTGCTTCGTGATTTCAATATCATCCTCGGCAAGGATATCGGTGATTCCTTCACTCGTGTCCGCCTTGAACTCTTTTGTTCCCCATTCGAAACCTACAAACAGAACAGCCAATCCAACAACTAAACCCATTAAAAGGCTTAGTCCCTTTCCTCTTTCCAAATCTGCTTTGGGCGATTTCTTGATCTCCATAGTTCTTTCGTTTTAAATTTTCTTCGGAGCAAAGATAGTAATAATTTGAAAGATGATATTGTCAAAGCGAGAAAAATGCAGGTCTTTTACTTTTTTTTGTAATATGCAGAAAAAAGCCGGAGGGAATATACCTTTTTTCGAATTTCTGCGTTATTGTACCGTACAATGCCTGTCGCCGATTTCTGGAAATCCGGTATGCTTTTGCGGGTGTTATTTAGTATGGTGAATTATGAAATATATACAATTGACGGCATTTTTGCTGTCAGGGTCTTGTTTGTTGTCCGCCCAGGAAGGAGGCGAGGTTTTTACCTTCCTGCGATATTCCACCTCTTCCCATGTGAATGCGTTGGGCGGACATACCGTATCCCTGATTGAACGCGATCCTTCCATGATTTTTCACAACCCTGCGCTGTTAGGCGGCGAAATGGACGGAATGGTAAACCTGAATTATATGAATTACATTGCCGATATTCATGTGGGTAGCGCGGCCTATACGCGCGCTTTCCGGGAACGGAGCGCCTGGGGGATCGGAGCGCGCTTTTTTAGTTACGGGCGCCTGAAGGAAGTGGACGCGTCTCATACGGTGCTGGGGGATTTTTCGGCCAACGATTTGAGTATAAATGCATTTTATTCATACGACCTTTCGGATCGGTGGCGTGGGGGCGTATCTTTCGGGATGCTTTATTCGGGACTGGCAGAATATACGTCGTTCGGGATCGCTGTGGATGCGGGACTGAGTTATTTTGACCCTGAGAAAGGCTTGTCGTATGGTATTACCTTGAAAAATATCGGGACACAACTCAATGCGTATGATAAGAAACGGGAAAAACTGCCCTGGGATATTCAACTGGGAATGACGAAGAAAATGGATCATGCGCCGTTTCGTTTTTCGGTAACCGCCATGTATCTGAACCGATGGAAATTCAACTATGTAGATGCAAGCCTGAAAGAAACGGAATTGAATGAGAACTTCTTTCAGACGGCGGTAAAGCATCTTGTCTTCGGGCTGGATTTCGTCCCTTCGGATAATTTCTGGGCCGGGATCGGATACAATCCGAAAACGGGCGCCGACATGCAACTCAAAGAAGGCGGCAACCGGCTGGGCGGTTTCACGGCAGGAGCCGGTCTGAGGATTTCGCGGTTCGACCTGGGCGTTTCTGTCGCGCGCTATCATCCTTCGGCGCTATCGCTGATGCTGAGTATATCCATGTCGCTATCGGATGCCGTGTTATAAAAATCAATGCAGATGAAGAAGATCATTGTGGCGATCGACGGCTTTTCGTCTTGCGGAAAGAGTACGATGGCAAAGGATTTGGCTCGAACCGTAGGTTATACCTATATAGATAGCGGCGCTATGTACCGGGCGGTGACGCTTTATGTGCTGCGGAACGGACTTTTCCGGGAAGGAAAAGTGAATGAAGAGCGGTTGCGTGCGGTCATCGACCGGCTGGAGATTTCGTTCCGGGTGCATCCGGAAACGGGAGACACGGCGACGTATCTGAACGGCGAAAATGTGGAGAACGCCATCCGGCAAATGGAGGTGGCAACGTGGGTGAGCCAGGTTGCGGCCATCGGATTGGTGCGTCGGGCACTGGTGGCCGCTCAGCAAGCGATGGGACAGGCGAAAGGCATTGTCATGGACGGACGGGATATCGGCACGGTGGTTTTTCCCGAAGCCGAGTTGAAGATTTTTGTGACGGCTTCGGCCGAAGTACGTGCGCAGCGCCGGGTTGACGAGTTGCGTGCAAGGGGCCAGGCGGTCTCTTTCGAGGAAGTTCTGGCCAACGTGCGGCAACGTGACCACATAGACATGACGCGTAGCGACAGTCCGTTGTACAAGGCGAACGACGCCATTGAACTGGACAATACCTGCCTGACCGTTTCCGAACAGCAAGCCTGGCTGCTGGCACAGTTTCGCCGTGTAGCAGGATAAAGGTCCCGGGCGTTTGAAGATTGCAAACAAGTAATGGGGTTTCCGGATGGTGGAAGTGACGATCGATGCAGGTTCCGGTTTCTGTTTCGGTGTGGTGAATGCCATCGAAAGTGCAGAACGGGAATTGAAGCATACCGACGAGTTGTACTGCTTAGGCGATCTGGTGCATAACAGCCTTGAAATGGAACGCTTGCAGACACTGGGACTCCGTACCATCCGGCATGAAACGCTTCGGGAACTGCCCGGAAGGACGGTCTTGTTGCGTGCCCACGGAGAGCCGCCTTCTACCTACCGGCTGGCACAGCAGTACCGGATTAAAATCGTTGACGCCACCTGTCCGGTGGTACTTCAACTGCAACGCAGGATTCACCGCTGTTTCCTGGAGACGAAGGACAGCGGGGCGCAACTGGTGATCTACGGGAAAAAAGGCCATGCCGAAGTGAACGGGCTGGTGGGCCAGACGAACGGCACGGCGATTGTAATCGAAAAACCGGAAGACTTGGATATGCTTGATTTCCGGCGTAATATTTTTCTTTTTTCGCAAACAACCAAGCCCTTAGACGGCTTCGGACAGATTGTTGAAGCGATCGGTCTGCGTATTGCCCCGGACGTGAAATTCAGTTCCTTTGATACGATTTGCCGCCAGGTGGCCAACCGTTTACCGAACATACGGGAGTTTGCCGCCCGTCATGATTGGATTTATTTTGTGGCAGGCAGGCAAAGTTCCAACGGAAAGATGTTGTTTGAAGAATGTAAAAAGGCGAATCCTCACACCGTCTTTATCACGGAAGCCTCCGGAATCACGGAACCCTTACCGTCCTCCGTCCGGACAGTGGGCGTTTGCGGCGCAACCTCCACGCCCAAATGGCTGATGGAAGAAGTGGCCGCCCGGATACGGGAAATCAACCGGTGAACCGGATACGCCAAAAGAATTCATTCTTCATTCCCCAACTACAGCCTGCGGATGAAGAGGCTGTTCCATTTCTCAAACCGCTCTGTATCAGAACGCCATTAGAAATGCCTCCATTTCTGCATTAGAAATGCCTCCATTTCTGCATTAGAAATGCCTCCATTTCTGCATTAGAAATGTCGGCATTTCTGCATTAGAAGTGTCGGCACTTCTGCATTAGGAAAGGCGGTATCTCGGTTCATTCTTTTGATTTGAATGAAAGACAAAGGGTTGCGCAAAAATTCAGGACGCCTCACAAAAAGAATGAACCCCATTCCCGGTGGTACCTTTCACATCCTGAGTTTCAGTCCGGCAAATACGGTATCGAGTTTCAGGCTGAAAACCGAGTGCATTTCCCCGGCCATCGACAGGCCGCACCGGTCGCAGAGGCCGGCCGTTTTCCCCTGGCATTCCGTCAGCCGTGTACCATCGGGCATGATAAAGTTGGTTACCCAGCACTGTTTCTTGAACCGGTTATGCTTCATCAGCCTCAGCCCGGAAACCGAGTTCATGACCGGGTAGCCGGCTTTTTTCTTTTCAATGATCAGGTCGATGATTCGGGCGCGCCTCTCCCAGTCTAAAAAGAGGGATTCCGTCCCCTGGTAAGGCGAGTGGAAATTCAGCGAGATGGATTCGATGTGCGGATTGCTTTTGGCAAACTCGATGGTTTCTTCTACGGAGGGATCGTTTTGGGCATTAATGACCATGTTCACGCTCAAATGCGGATGGTTCGCCGTGGCGATGTTCTTCACCAGGCGGTCGAAGGCGCCTTTTCCCCGTATCCGGTCATGATAGTCGCCCAGCCCGTCGAGGCTGACCCAGATGGAGTCGGCCTGGGAACCGGTAAAGGGATTTTGGGCGTTGGTGGTGAGGGTGGCAGAATAGAACCCGATCTTTTTCGCAAGGCGGATCAGGCTGTTCAAATCCCGGTCGCCGTCGCGCCACAACGTGGGTTCGCCCCCTTCAAAATCCACAAAACGCGAACCCAGCCGGTACGAATATTCCAGTTCTTCCCTGATTTGGTCTTCGGTTTTGACATGCGGATGCCGCAATTCATAAATCGAACAATGCTTGCAAGTCAAGTTACACTTGTCGGAAACGAACAATACGGTTTGCAGCGGCCTTTGGGCGCCGAACCATTTGGCCCTGAAAAACCAAATGGGCAGGTAGAACAGCGGTTTTATTGTGGATCGTAGCATCGTAGCATATTGAATGAAAAGCGTCATCCCAGCCCGGAAAGCGTGATGACGATGATGATGAGGCAAAAAAACGACAGCAGGTTGCGCGCCAGCATCCACCGTATAGAGAACCATTCCAGCCCGAGCGCCTGCCGCCTTTTCCAGCCGCTCATCGGCCCCATCCACAGCTGCGGGGAAAACTTCCTCTCCGGATGCCGCACAAATTCAATCATCAGGTAAAACAGCCCGGCCGCCATGGGAAACGTCAGGAAAGTAAGCAGGTAAAAGGGCGACAGGTAACCGGCCGCCACCCCGCCGGCAATACTGCCAAAGGCGGCAACCGTCAAAAGAAGCCACACGGCCAGCATCCGCCTTTTACTCCCCAGCCACACGGCCAGCGTCATTTTCCCCGCTTCCCGGTCCGGATCGCAATCCATGATGGCATGGGTATATACGATATTGGTAACCAGCAGCCCCACGGGAACGGAAACAAACGCCACCCTCCAGTCCAACTGTCCGCAAGCCGAATAATAAACGCCGCTCATCAACAGGGGGCCAAACATGATCCCGATCAGAATTTCACCCAAACCGCGGTACGAAATCCGTAAAGGCCCGCCCGAATAAGAAACACCCAGGATGGCGGTCACCAGCGCAAACCACAAAACCAAACTTCCCCGGAAAAGGAAAATAACGAATCCCAAACCGAGCGCCGTCGCCCCAAACACCAGGCAGGCAAGGAGCAACTGTTTCAAGCCGGTCTGCCCGGAGGTCAGGTAGGGGCATTTGGCTATGCGTGACCGGAAACCTTTCCCGGCCAGTGCGTCACGAAATTCCGCACCTTTGACCCGGTAATCGAAATAATCGTCGAACAGGTTCATGCACAAATGCCCGGCAACCACGCCCAGCACGGCAACCACGCCCAGGTAAACCGAAAAACCTGCTCCCCGGGAAGCCATACAAAGCGCCGACACCGCCGGCAGCAGGCTTTGCGGAAGCGCCGTCGGACGGGCATTTTGTATCCAGAAACGAACCGTATTCATTCTTTTATACGTACAAATTCAATCGTTCAATGATTCAGAAATTCAAAGATTCAAAAATTCAATCATTCAAAAGGCTCATTTTTTTGGCTCTTTGAATGATTGAATGATTGAATCTTTGAATCATTTCCGGTTTACGCTGTCTTCCGTAAATTCGCAGGCATACGTCTTGCCGTTGACCGTGTAGCGAATGACGGGATGCTTGCCGCTTTCGTCGAGGGTGAACTGCTGCGGTTCGCCGTTTTTCAGTTCATCCGGATAGAATACCGTTCCGATGACCGTCCGGGCGGCAGGCGCCTTCAGGGTTGTGAAAAGACAGGGGATGGCCTGCACGGGGTCGTTTTTGACTACACGGACGGTGTATTGCGTTTGCAGCGTCAGGTCGTATGGGGCATTGACCAGCGGCCGCATCTCCATGCGTATCCCGCCGGTCTTGCCGGTGAAGCCGGCTGTCCGGTCGCCGTTCAGCGCCACCGCAGCAACAGGATGAAACAACAGGTCTATTTTGTCGCCCCGGGCACAGTCCACCCGGTCGAGTATCAGTACGATGTTGTTTTCCTTATCCAGTGCAATGGTGCGCTTCCAGTTTTTAAGATGCTTGCCGGGATAGGCATGGGTCGGGTCCATGACCGCATAGTCGTATTCGGGAGAGATGTAGAAGCGGTCAATCTTTCCGCCGACGCCTTCCTGCCGGGGCTGATCCTTACGCTTGGCGATGTACTGCTCTTCGTCGTTCACCTGTACGACGTTGTGGCCGATACTCCGCACATACAGGTAATCGAAGCGCACGTCGTTGAAGAAGAACTGGTCATAGAAACGCTGTTCCACTTCGCCGACGATCACGTCGTTGTGCCAGGTGAGGATGAACGAGCCGGCATCCAGGTGGCCGTGGTGCGGGTCATCGGCCGGACCGCATTTCAGGGCAACCTGCAGGTGCTCTTCCCCGAAATCCTTGCGCATGAAGCCCCATTCGATGCTGGGGAAGTATTTGGAAGCGACGTCCGGCTTCACCGCCCGGATGTCGGTTGGGCGCGGCCAGATCAGTTCCCACATACTCCGGCTTCGGTTGGCGCCGCTCAGGTAGGTTTGCAGGTAATACATGGCCGTTTCGTCGCGCGATTCGGCAACCAGTTTATTATATGTATAGGAAAATCCGACCGGGCCGGCAGCCGCGCCGTCGTTGAAGGCGCCCGTCAGCCCGAAGAGGGCGAAGTCGGCCGGATGTTTCCAGCCGGGCGTGTCGAAAAGATTGACCCTGTTGCCGGTCAGCCGCTTGACGGCATCCGGAAAGGCAATGGCATCGCGGATGCCGTAGAATGAATAGGAACGCCCCTCCGCCCAGCCGTTGTCGGCGCCGTAGTTGGCCACCATCTTCCCGAAACCTTCGCAACTGCGGGCCACGACGTCAATCAGTTGCGGGTCTTCGGTCAACAGCGACAACGCGGCCAGGCCCACACCACCGTGGCAGATGGCCGCCCAGTTGCATTTGTAGGCTTCCGCCCACCAGATGTATTCGTAGTTTCCGCGCACGCGAAGGATGGCATTCTCAAGCAGTCCGCTACGCATACGGTCGCGCTGCGCCTTCGTCATCACCGGGTATATCCAGTCGTAAACCAGCGCCAGCCCCAGGGCACAGTCGCCGGTGGTGATGTCGAAGGTGAAAACCACCTGGTCGTCCTTGGCGCCGGCCGGCCAGACGCGCGGATAGATGATTTCGAACCGGTGGGCGCCGGCTGCCCAGCCTTCCATCTCGCAGAGTTTCTCGGCATACAGGTACGCCTTTTGCGCATAAGCCTCGTCGCCGGTCATCTGGTAGAGGAAGGCAAGCAACTGCGAGCCGTGCAGGTAGAAACCCACATAGGTTTCCCAAAAACCGGTTTCGCGGTAGCGCGAGGCGGGGTCGTTATACGGACGTTCCGGTTCCACCCGGTTGAGCATGACGCGGCGGCCTTCCTGAATCAGCAAGTCCATAATCTGCGCATATTCGGGTTCGTTTTTCACCCGCTCGAGGAGGGCCTGTTTACTCCGGTTGTCGAACAGCAAGTAAGGATGTTCGAGCGGGCGGCTGAGGATGTCCTTGGCGGCGGCCAAGTAATCGCGTTGCCTGCCGGCGTTGTCCTGTGCTTTCGGCACAAGCGGTGCACACAGACCCAAGAGGGTGCACCAGAGGATGAGTCTGTTCATTTTTGGGTTATGGATGGATAAGCGTTAGATGCCCAGCGAGCATTTGATTTGTTCGATTTGCCGGAGCGCGGCAGCTTCGGCGGCGGCGAGGTCTTCCTCTGTTTTCACGTCCCGGTGTACCTCGACGTAAAATTTGATTTTCGGCTCGGTACCCGACGGGCGGATGGATATTTTCGTACCGTCTTCGGTGTAATACTGCAACACGTTGGAGGTGGTCGGCAGGTGCAGCGAAAACGTTTCGCCGTCCGTAAAGCCATATCCCTTCAGCGAGGCGTAATCATGCAGCAACGTCACTTTTGAACCGGCAATTTCGGTCAACGGATGTTCGCGATAGTTTTTCATCATCGCCTCAATTTCTTCCGCGCCGCTCTTTCCCTGCTTTACAACGGAGATATTGACCTCCTTCGAGTAACCGTATGCCAGGTAAATATCCTGTAGCAGGCGGTACAATGTTTTGCCATTGTCGCGTGCCCAGGCAGCCGCTTCGGCGAGGATGCAGCAGGCAGAAACGGCGTCCTTGTCGCGCACGAAGTCTTCGCAAAGGAACCCGTAACTCTCTTCGCCCCCGCCGATAAAGGTCTTTTTCCCTTCCTGGCGGCGGATGATGTCGGCAATCCATTTGAAACCCGTGTACACGTCGTAGATTTCCACCCCGTGCTGTTCGGCTATGGCGCGTACGGTCTCGGTGGTCACGATCGTTTTGACGATGTATTCCCGTCCTTGCAACCTGCCGGTTTCGTTCCAGCGTGTAATCAGGTAATACACCAGCAGCAGCGCCGTCTGGTTGCCGTTGAGGAGCGTCCATTCGCCGGCATTATCCTTTACGGCCATCCCCACCCGGTCGGCATCCGGGTCGGAAGCCAGCACCAGTTCGGCATCCGTTTCCCGTGCCCTTTCGACCGCCAGCGCCATGGCTGCCGGCTCTTCGGGGTTGGGTGAGAGGACGGTCGGGAAGTCGCCGCTGACGACATCCTGTTCCGGCACGTGAATGAGGTTCGTGAAGCCGAACGCCTCCAGCGCCACCGGTACCAGGCGTACACCCGAACCGTGGATGGGCGTGTAAACAATCTTCAGGTCGTGATGGCGGCGGATCGCCTCCGGCGACAGCGAGATGGTTTTCAGGTCGCTGATATACAGTTCGTCTATTTCGCTCCCGATGATTTCGATCCATTCCTTTTTCGCCTTGAACCGGATGTCGCCGGCGCTTCGGATCCGGTTGACTTCGGCGATGGTATTCTTGTCGTGTGGGGCGATCATCTGTGCCCCGTCGTCCCAATAAGCCTTGTAGCCGTTGTATTCTTTCGGGTTATGGGAAGCCGTGAGGATGATGCCGCTCTGGCAGCCCAGTTTGCGGATGGCATAGGAGACTTCCGGCGTGGGACGGAGGTCGTCGAAGAGGTAAACCTTGATTCCGTTGGCCGAAAAGATATTCGCCGAAATCTCCGCAAACAGGCGGCTGTTGTTCCGGCAGTCGTGCCCGATCACCACCTTGATTTCCGGCAAGCCGGCAAATTCCTTCCGCAGGTAGTTGGCCAGTCCCTGAGTGGCTGCGCCAACCGTATAGCTATTCATCCGGTTGGTTCCGACGCCCATGATGCCGCGCAAACCGCCCGTCCCGAATTCCAGGTCTTTGTAAAAAGACTCAATCAACTCGGCCGGGTCTTCCCGGTCCAGCATCGACCGTACCCGCTCGCGCGTCTCCCGGTCATACTCCTTGCCCAACCATACACGGGCTTTTTTTCTCACTGTTTCCAACAGTGTCACATATTCTTCCATGTTCTGAAAACGATAATAACGGCGTAAAGGTAATGGCTTTTCCCGAACGGGCCAAACCGACGGCACACGATGGCCACCCCCGGGGAAGGACGGCCGGTGAGGGGGAATGAATTTTCCACTTTATTTTCCGCGTAGAATACCTTACTTTTGCGGACAAGAAAAGAAACTTTGACGAAGAAACCGGAAATGAAGAGGAAGAAATACCTGTTGGATTTGAGGGTGAAGGAGAACGTACGCCTTCATCCCGATTACGGCCTGCTCAAACTGACGTCCGACAGGGCGTTGCCGGAGATGGCGCCGGGGCAGTTTGCGGAAGTACGGGTGGACGGTTCGCCGGAGACGTTTTTGCGCCGGCCGATTTCGATTCATTATGTGGACAAGGCGTTGAACGAGCTGTGGCTGCTGGTCCGGCGGGTGGGCGAGGGCACCCGGAGGATGACGGAAACCGGCGCAGGTGAAACCCTGAATGTGCTCCTGCCGCTGGGCAACGGTTTTTCCGTTCCGCCGCCCGCCCTCCGTTCCGCCCCCTTGCTGGTGGGCGGTGGAACAGGGGTTGCGCCGTTGCTTTACCTGGGTGACCGGCTGAAGAGGATCGGGTTTACCCCGGTGTTTTTGCTGGGCGCCCGCACACGGGAGGATTTGTTGCAACTTGATGCCTTCCGGCAGCGGGGTGTCGTCCATGTGGCCACGGAAGACGGGTCGCTGGGGGAGAAAGGGTTGGTGACGAATCATTCCCTTTGGCAGGACGGGCGGTTTGATTCCCTGTACGCCTGCGGCCCCAAGCCGATGATGAAGGCTGTGGCGCGGCAGGCGCGGCAGGCCGGCGTGCCGTGTGAGGTTTCGCTCGAAAATACGATGGCCTGTGGCTTTGGCGCCTGCCTGTGTTGTGTGGAACGGACCAAAACAGGCCATGCCTGTGTGTGTACCGAAGGCCCCGTCTTTCCTGCCGACCGGCTGGAATGGGAGTAAATCATTGAATATGGAATGTATGGCAGAATTAAAGATACAGTTGGCCGGCTTGACGCTGAAAAATCCGGTGATGACGGCTTCGGGGACGTTCGGGTATGGCCTTGAATACGCCGATTGGATGGACCTTTCGCGTTTGGGCGGGATGGTGGTGAAGGGGACGACCCTGGAGGCGCGCGAAGGAAACCCGTATCCGCGGATGGCCGAAACGCCGTCGGGCATGTTGAACGCCGTGGGGCTGCAAAACGGTGGCGCGGATCATTTTATCCGGGAGATTTATCCGCGGATCAGGGAAATAGATACAAACATTGTGGTCAACGTCAGCGGGTCGTCGGTGGAGACCTACGTGGCGTGCGCGGAGAAAATGGCTGCGCTGGAAGATATTCCGGCGATTGAGTTGAATATCTCCTGCCCGAACGTGAAGCAGGGCGGAATGGCGTTCGGCGTAACCTGCCGGGGGGCGGCGGAGGTGGTGCGGGCGGTACGCAGGGTTTATCCCAAAACGTTGATTGTGAAATTATCGCCCAATGTGACGGAGGTGGCGGAGATCGCGCGTGCCGTCGAGGGCGAAGGCGCCGACGCCGTGTCGCTGATCAACACGCTGCTGGGCATGGCCATTGATGCCGAGCGGCGCCGTCCCGTGCTATCGACCGTCACCGGCGGACTGTCGGGGCCTTGCGTGAAGCCGGTCGCCCTGCGCATGGTCTGGCAGGTGTCCCGCGCGGTGAAGATACCGGTCATCGGGATGGGTGGGATTACCGGCTGGAAAGACGCCGTTGAATTTATGCTGGCCGGCGCTTCCGCCGTGCAAGTCGGAACCTATAACTTCGTCGATCCGACGGTTTGCCTCAAGATCATCGACGGCCTGAACGACTATTGCAACCGGCATGGCTTTGCCTCGGCAAGCGAACTCAAAGATTCAATGATTCAATGAATCAAAAAATCAATTGTTCAATGACTCAAGGATTTAAATCGAAGTTTCCGTATGGTCATAGTGACCGGAGCTTTCATCCGATTCAAAGATTCAAGGAACCACTCAAAACCTCCAACGCTTCGCTACGCTCCGCCGAGACAGAAAAAACTGTCCGCGAATGCACGCGAATATCCGCGACTGATTGTATTCGCGTTCATGTGCGTGCATTTCCCGGGGTACCCGGGGGTCCTCTTCCCGGAGGACCCGGGGCCTCCTTCCCGGAGGGCTCGGGGCCTCCTTCCCGGAGTACCCGAGGTCCCCTTCCCGGGGTACCCGGGGTCCTCTTCCCGGAGGACCCGGGGTCCCCTTCCCGGAGGACCCGGGGTCCCCTTCCCGGAGGACCCCGGGTCCCCTTCCCGGGGAACACGGGGTCCCCTTCCCGGGGAACCCGGGGTCCCCTTCCCGGGGAACACGGCCTTCCCTTCTCGGGGAACACGGCCTTCCCTTCCCGGGGAACACGGCCTTCCCTTCTCGGGGAACACGGCCTTCCCTTCCCGGGGAACACGGCCTTCCCTTCCCGGGGAGCACGGCCTTCCCTTCCCGGGGAGCACGCTGCTCCATTCCCGTGGAGCACGCTGCTCACCGCCCGTTACCGACGATCGGCACAACTCGCCACCGCCGTCCCTCAAGTTGAGCACAAACACAAAACCGGACTACAAAAAGCTATCAATGATACGAATAACAAAAGGAATGGAGCATGTTCATCTCCCCGTGTTCTTTTTACATCGAGGAACCACCCATTCATTCTCAATTCTCAATTCTCAAGAGGGGGGGGGATGGAAAGAAAAAAAAGTCGTACGTTTGCACAGATTACATTGAGTAGATGCTATGTTTAGACAAAGGTTACAACAGAAATTACAGCAGCGGCTCTCCCCGCAGCAAATTCAGTATGTTCGTCTGCTGGAGCTTCCGGCCATGGAAATGGATGAGCGCGTCAAGCAGGAGTTGGAGGAAAATCCGGCGCTGGAAGAAGGTCTTGACGTCCGGGAGAATGAGGCGGATGAAAACACGTTCGATGTCGGAGAAGCGGAACCCTCCGGCGCCGGCGAGGCCGACCTCTCGCTGGGCGATTACCTGACCGAAGATGATATTCCCGATTACAAACTGGCCCAAATCAACAGCCAGGCCGAACGGAAAGAAGAAATTCCTTTTTCCGCAGGGCCCTCGTTGCATGAACACCTCGAAGAGCAGTTAGGCTTGCGGAACCTGTCGGAACGGGAACGGCGCATCGGCGAATACATCATCGGAAACATTGATGACGACGGCTACTTGCGACGTGACATCGAGGCTATTACGGACGACCTTATTTTCAGGGCTGGGGAAGAGGCGAGCGAATCGGCCGTCCGGTCCGTGCTGTCGGTCATACAGGATTTTGACCCGACCGGCGTGGCCGCCCGCAATCTGCAGGAGTGCCTCCTGCTGCAACTGGAACACAAGAGCCGGACACCCGAAACGGAGTATGCCATCGAAATCCTCAAGCATCATTTCGACGCCTTTGTTCGCAAACATTACGAAAAGATACAGAAGGTCATGAACCTCGACGAAGAGAGTCTCAAGCGCGTCTTTCACGAGATTACCTCCCTGAATCCCAAACCGGGCAACAGCTGGAACAGCGGGACCGATACGCGGCTGGACCATGTCACCCCGGACTTTATCGTCGAGGAGCACAACGGCGAACTGACGCTGAGCATGAACCGCAACGGTGTGCCCGACCTGCATATCAGCCCCGAATATACCGCCATGTTTGAGGATTACATGGGCAACAAGGCCAACCGCAGCGGCCGGATGAAGGATGCCGTGCAGTTTGTCAAGCAGAAGCTGGACGCCGCGCAATGGTTCATCGACGCCATGCGGCAACGCTACGAAACGCTGCAACGCACCATGCAGACCATCGTCTTCTTGCAACGGGATTTCTTCCTCTCGGGCGACGAATCCAAGCTCCGCCCGATGATCCTCAAAGACGTGGCCGAACGTTCCGGCTACGACATCTCGACCATTTCGCGCGTCAGTAACAGCAAATACGTGCAGACGAATTTCGGCATCTATCCCCTGAAATTCTTCTTCTCCGAATCGACCCAGAACGAGAGTGGCGAAGAAATCTCCACCCGCGAGGTCAGGCAAATCATGATGGAAACCATCGACGCCGAAGACAAACGTAAACCCATCACGGACGAGGAACTCACCACACTGCTGAAGGAAAAGGGATACCTCGTGGCACGCCGTACCGTGGCCAAGTACCGCGAACAAATGAATATACCGGTTGCCCGGCTTAGAAAAGAATTGTAACTTTGCGCCGTAAACAATATAAATAACAGACCGTAACATGAACTTTCCAACCAATTTAAAGTACACCCGGGATCACGAATGGATCCGGGTTGAAGGCGAGACCGCCTACGTCGGCATCACCGATTATGCACAAAGCGAACTGGGCGAAATCGTCTATGTGGACATTACAACCGAGGGCGAAACGCTGAACCGCGAAGACGTTTTCGGCACCATTGAAGCCGTGAAGACGGTTTCCGACCTCTTCCTGCC
>JAISOP010000275.1 GCA_031275525.1 Tannerella sp. | reverse complement strand
AGCCACATGCCGGTGATGTTTTTCAGGAAACGGGTGGTACCTTCGATACCGCCTTCGTTCGTGAAATTTTTTTCAAATGAATCCTGCGTCAGCACCGGTGTGTCCGTTTCGACCCCCATCAGGCTCCACGTACCGCTGCTCAGGTAGGCAAAATTCGGATTCACGGCCGGCACGGAAATAATCGCCGAGGCGGTGTCGTGCCCGGCTACAGTAACTACGGGCACCTTCCCGATACCCGTTTCTTCCGCCAGGGCATCGGTCAGCGTGCCGATGACAACACCCGGATCTACCGGCGGATGCAGCAGCGTAGCCGGTACGCCGGCTGCCTCCAGCAGGGAGGTCTCAAACTGACGGGTAACAGGGTTCAGCAACTGCGAAGTCGATGCTTCCGTATATTCGCAGACCTGTTTGCCGGTCAGCAGATAAGAAAGCAAATCGGGCATAAACAGGATTTTATCGGCCTCCTCCAGCGGTGTAAAACCGGTCTGCTTGGCCCGGAAAAGTTGGTACAGGCTGTTGAAATTCATGATCTGGATACCGGTCAGGCCATAGACCCGGTTGCGCGGCACAATCCGGAAAAATTCTTCCGGAGCGCCGTCCGTGTACGGGTCGCGATAGGCGCGTGGCAGGCCCAGTACCGTTCCGTCCCTGCCGATGTAGCCGAAATCGACGCCCCAGGTGTCTATCCCCACGGAGGTCAGTTCAATGCCTTGCCCGGCGCAAACTTTCAGTCCTTCCTTCAGCGATTCGTAGAGACCGAATACGTTCCAGTAGTATTTACCATGTATTTCCATCATGGCATTGGGAAAACGTGTCAGTTCCTTCATTTCAAAATTGACACCGTCAAATGTTCCGAGAATCGACCGGCCGCTCGTCGCACCCAAGTCAAACGCTAAAAAATAATACTTCTTCATGATAGCGGAGCTATAAATTATTTTATTGCGACAAAGGTATTTTCTTTTTCCCTATCTTTGCTTGCGAAACTGATAGTATGTATTTGCATTTTGACACTGCCATGCCGAAGAATGAACAGTTGCATTATCTCGCGATTAATGCTGTGGATGAAGATTGGGGGATTGTTGTGACGACGGTCGGATACCAGCTTATCCCGTCGCAAAGTCCGTATCCGCTGTCCCGCCATCCGGACAAGTACAATTTCTCGCTCCACAAGCAGCGGACGCTGAACGAATATCAACTGATATACATAACGAAAGGCTCCGGTTATTTCATGTCTCAGTCCGTCCGGAAGCAGAAAATCGGCGAAGGCACGATGATATTGCTTTTCCCCGGCGAATGGCACAGTTATTATCCGGATTCCGATACAGGGTGGAACGAACATTGGATAGGTTTCCGCGGCCAGTACATCGACAAACAGGTCGAAAACCGCTTCTTCGGCAGGGAATATCCCCTGTTTCACATCGGTCACAGTTCGACCATTCTTCGCCTCTATGAAGACATCCTCGACCTGGCACGGCAGGAAAAGATCGGCTATCAACAGATGATCTCCGGCATGGCGCTTCACATCTTAGGCTCCGTTTATTATAAATGGAAAAACAGCCACTTCAAGGATTCCTACATTGAAGAAAAAATCATGGAAGCCCGCCAGTTGATTAAGGACAACGTCGAAGGCATGCTTTCGCAGGAGGAGATTGCCGCAAAACTCGGACTGGGTTATTCGTGGTTCCGCCGGATGTTCAAGGAATACACAGGCGTTTCTCCGGCACAGTATCAGCTCCGTCAAAAACTGTTACGTGCCAAGGAATTCCTGACCGATACGTCTATGAATATTTCCGAAGTGGCCTACAAACTCCACTTTGAGAGTCCCGGCCAGTTTTCTACTTTCTTCCGGAAAAAAGAGGGAATGACGCCTTCCCGGTTTCGAGAGGAAATGCGGAAATGAGGGGGAGGAAGAGATAATGTTAGTGATCCCCTTTAAAGGGTGCGTAAGATGAGATAGTAGTAAAGAATAAAAAATGGAGAATGAATCATACGCTACATTTCTTCATTCTCCATTCCAAATGTTACTTTCGGCCTCTTACCGTCCGTTCCGTCTGTTTTATTTCGTCCCGTTCGGATTGACTCTCGGGGGCAGTAGCTTGTCCGCTATCTCTGCCGAATTTTTTCCCGACATCGTACAGCCACCGTTAAAATTTGCGCCCGGTTCGATTTCAAGTATCTGGATGAAAATGTCACCTTTCACCTGGGCGGTTGACTTGAGGATCAACTTTTCCCGGATACGTATGGTGCCATCTACACTACCCAATACTTCCGCATTCTCGGAAATCACATTACCTAAAATACATCCCTTCGGCCCAATTACAATTTTCCCGTTGCAATGGATGTCGCCTTCAATTCGTCCGTCGAGACGGAAATCCGATTCCGTCACAATACTTCCGGTAATTACCGTACCTCCGGCCAATACGTTAAAAATGCCGCCATTACCGGCTTGATCATCGCTTTGTTTCGCTTTCAACATGATATTTCTGTTTGAATTTGCGCAAATGTACGCAAATTTTTTTCTTGTCACTTGCTTTGGGTGCATTTCAAATTGTCGTTTAAATCGCTTACATTTGCAAACGAACTATAACACAAACAGCTATGACACGAGAAGAATATTTGGCCTTAGCGGCGAGCCGTTACGATGAATTGGA
>JAISOP010000263.1 GCA_031275525.1 Tannerella sp. | reverse complement strand
ATCCAAATTTACGGGAAATGTTTTTTGCATGACAAAGCCCGAAAATGTGCGCATACCGGGGTATGTAATCATTTTCGGGCTGAAGGAATGCGAAAAACAGACCCGTAAATGGATAGTTTCTTTCTTGACAGTTCCTTAGGCACGCGAAACGCTACGCTACGCTCAAACAACCATGAGGGCGTATCGCATACGCCCTCATGGTAGGGGTTCCCTTGTATAAAATGGGGGCGGTATTTTCGACACACCCTCATTTCTGCATTAGAAGGGGCTGTCTCAAAAACCCCTTAGGAGGGTCCGTTAGGGCGGGCTTTACCCGCAATCCCCTGAAAGGCGCTGACCGTTTTCCGGGGAGTCCCGCGTCAGGCGCGGGAGGACGCCCTTCGGATTCTACCGTGGACGAAAAAAGAATGAACCCAAAAAAAGAGACTGTCTTGCTTTTAAGACAGCCTCCGTTTTTTTCGCCTCCGTTCTCCCGGAAAGAAATCATTCACCTATCCATCGTCTTTACTGGCGAACTCCGCCTCCTCCGCTTTTCTGAATATTGATCGAGTTGTATGTCAATTCCCTTATATCAATATTTCCGCCGCCGGAAGCAGATACATCTACCTTGTTGGCTTTTCCGCTTATATCGATGTCGGAGCCACCCGATTCCGAGGCATTGAGATTTCCCGATACCGTCACATGAATATCAATGTCGGCGCCACCTCTTGCCGTCAGGTCACATTCGTCGGTTTGCAGGTTTTTCACATCGCAGTCGGCGCCGCCCGACGACGCGATCTTCGTTTTTCCGCTGACCGTAATATGACCGATATGTACATCGGCGCCGCCCGAGGATGACAGATTGGCTTTTCCGCCAACCGTAATCTCGCCCACCTGTATATCGGCGCCGCCCGATGAGGAGAAATCAATGTCTTGGGAGACGGCGAGTTTCTTTATGTCAGCGTCGGCGCCGCCGGATATGTCCAATTGAAACGAGCCGTCACATTTCAACTGATCAGCGTAAAAATCAGCTCCTCCACCAGCGTTTACCGCCTCGAGCGCCGGAGCGGAAACGTACACCTTGGCCCCCCTGCCTTTGAAAACCGAAAATGATAATTTCAGGTGTTCTTTCCAGTTGATGACAAGCGTTTCGCCTTTCACCTCTGTAGCAATTTTGCCGATTAAATCTTTGTCGGTTTCTACGACCACGCTATACGAGTCGTTTTGTGTAAAATACACGTCAATACCGCTTCCCATATTTATTTTCCGGAAAGCTCCCGTCTCCCTGTTCTCCTTGACTGCTCTTTCCGAACAAATTGTCGAACAGAAGAACAATGCGCATGCAAATGAGCATACGAATGTTGTAGTAAACTTTTTCATTGTAATTGTTTTTTGGGTTGTTTGTATAAAATATTAAGTTCGATTGCTTTGGATTGTCACAGTTTGTCAATCACTTTTTCCAGGTGAACGGCACGCGAGCCTTTGATAAGGATATGATAGCCTTGCCACGGATGTTGGGCCAGATAGCCGGTTAAGGCTTCCGCATCCGGAAAACAAGGATAGCGTGAGGAGGCGACGGCGGCAAACTGTTCGCCGCAGAGAATGACCTGCTCGAAACCGGAGGTTTGCAGTTGTTCCACAACCCTCTTATGAAAAGCCGGACTGTCGATGCCCAGTTCACGCATATCACCCAAAATCACCGCTTTGGGACGAACCGGCAGGGCGGTGAAATTCCCCAACGCCGCTTCCATACTGCTGGGGTTGGCATTGTAGGCGTCAATAATCAACTCGTTGCGGGCCGTCTTTTTCCATTGCGACCGGTGACTGGCCGGCTCGCAGGCGGCAATGGCAGCATGGATGGCTTCGGGCGGGATGTCGAAATAGCGTCCCACGGCAACCGCCGCCAGCGCGTTCCACAAATTATAGTCGCCCGCCAGACACGTCCCAACCGTATGGCTGACCCCCTGCTGCGTCCACTGAAAACGGAGAAACGGATGACTGTCCGTCACCTTCCCACTCACATACGCCTCACCAGCGCCATACGTAATTTGTTCAAGGCCGCCGGCGATGGCCTGCAACTGCGGATTTTCCCGGTGGATAAATATCTTGCCGTTCGTTTCGCGCAGGAAATCATACAACTCTCCCTTGGCGCGAAGAACACCCTCCGGCGAACCGAAACCCTCCAGGTGTGCATAGCCGACATTGGTAATCAGACCGTAGTTCGGTCGTGCGATGTGTGCCAGTTCCCCTATTTCGCCGGGATGGTTCGCGCCCATTTCCACCACGGCCATTTCATGCCTTTGCGTCAGGCGAAGCAGCGTCAGTGGTACGCCGATGTGATTGTTCAGGTTTCCCTGCGTGGAGAGCGTCCTGTATTTGGCGGACAGTACGGCTGCCAGCAACTCCTTGGTGGTTGTTTTCCCGTTCGTTCCGGTGATGGCGATGAGGGGAATGCCCAGCGTCTCACGGTGCAGGCGGGCAAGCCGTTGCAGCGTGAGCAGGACATTGTCCGTCAGGAGCATCCGGTCGTCGGTCTTCACCCCCGGGTCGTCGATAACGGCAAAGGCGCAGCCGGCCTGCAAAGCTTTTCCGGCAAACCGGTTCCCGTCAAACGAGGCTCCTTTCAGGGCAAAAAAGAGGGCGCCGGCAGGGCATGTCCGGCTGTCGGTCGTGACAGACGGATGCTGCAAAAACAATGAATACAGGTCAGGCAGGTTCAAAGGTTCCTTTTTAGACTAATTTCAACTCTTTCAGGAATTCGGGGATGCTCTGCTCGAAGTTGACGCCGAAACGGATATCGGTTTGGGCTTCGAAGGTACGGCGGATGGAAGCGACGGTGAAGTTGACGGCCATCCGTGTGGCGTCCGGCAGGGTGAAATCGTTCAGCAGGGCGGCCAGCAGGGCGCTGCCGAACACGTCGCCCGTTCCGTGGTAATAGCCCGGTATCTTGTCGGCCAGCAGATAGGCGACTTCGCCCGTTGTCCGGTCATACGTTGCGGCGCCCAACCGGCTGTCATCCGGAAAAACACCCGTCAGTACAATCCTGCCCGGCCCGATGTCGCTCAGTTTCTTCAGCAAATCCTGAATGTAGGGCTGGGGGTAAGGCCCGTTCACGTACGGCTCGCCCACCAGCAGACACGCTTCGGTGAGGTTCGGTACGATGAGGTCCGCCTTCCGGCATAACTCCTTCATAGCCCGGGCAAAATCCGGTGTGAATATCTTGTACAGTTCCCCGTTGTCCGCCATGACCGGGTCGATCATAATCAGGTTTTCCGGCGTCTTGAACTCGTCAAAAAACGTTCCCAGGATTTCGATTTGCTCGAACGAACCCAGAAAACCGGAATAGAAGGCGTCGAACGGAAGGTTCAGCGATTTCCAGTGTTGGATGAAGGGACGCAGGTCCTCCGTCAAGTCTCTATAGGTAAAGCCGGTGAAGCCGCCCGTGTGGGTGGACAGTACGGCGGTGGGAATGACAGACGTCTCAATTCCGGCAGCGGACAAAATCGGTAGCGCCACCGTCAGCGAACATTTTCCGAAACCGGAAATGTCATGAATTGCTGCAATTCTTTTTTGTTGATTCATATACTTGGTTTTTTTAATATCGGACAAAGATAGTACAAAATCAGTATTTCCCCGGAGCCGCACGGGAAAAATATTTGGGGGGGTACATCGTGTTCCAAACACCTGATTATCGGTGGTTAACAGGCTGTTAAGAATTGCATTTCATATAGCCGATTGATTTGTTTTCGCTATTTTTGTACCGATGAAACTGAAATAAATTATGAAACTGAAAAGAATTTGTATGATAGGGATAGCCGTATCGGGCTGTCTTTTGGGAAATGCACAGGAGGCGCGTGTGGAATCGTCCGTATGGGGTGTCCAGGTCGGTATGATGAGTGTCTGGGGATATAACGAATTGCGGCTCACCGATGCCGTGGCGCTTCGGAGCGAGATTGGCTTGGCGGGCAGTTTTTTTTATTCCTATACCACTTGGTTCGGCAGTATCAGCGGCTTCGACGCTTATAGCCTCACGCCTGGAATAGCCGTTGAACCGCGGTGGTATTATGATTTGGCCCGGCGTCACTCCGCAGGTAAGCGGACGCTATACAACTCGGGCAATTACTTCTCGCTCAAAACCTCCCTCTATTCGAAAGAGTTGACCATCGGTAACACCCATCCTGTCCCGACCCACATGACCATCGTCCCCATGTGGGGTTTACGGAGGCATTTCGGCACGCATTTCAGTGTCGAGGCCGGCGCCGGTGTGGGTTACCTGCATACCTTCAGCAAAAGGAGAGACGAGTGTGTAATCCGCGGACATTTACGTATAGGATATACTTTCTGACATTTGAAAGTGTCCTCCCAAGTCTTTCAACAGGAATTGGGTATCGGCTTTGGCCGCACAAAAAAAAGCCTCCCGTGGGAGGCTTTTTGCGTTGCGGAGGTAAGACTCGAACTTACGACCTTTGGGTTATGAGCCCAACGAGCTACCACTGCTCCACTCCGCGATCTTAATTACGGTGCAAAGATAGGATAAAATCCCAAATGAGCCAAATGATCCGGAAATTTTTTCCGAAAGGTTGCCGCATCAAAGTTTTTTAACTACTTTTGCGCACAGATTTGTCCAATGTGTGCAAAAAACATGTCGATAACAGTATCAAAAACCCGGGATGTGCTAGTAGATGTCGCCCGTCAACTTTTCGCTCGCATGGGTATTGACCATACCACAATGAACGATATAGCCCAGGCTTCGCAAAAAGGTCGGCGTACGCTTTATACCTACTTCAAGAGTAAGGAGGATATTTTTCGGGCGGTAGTCGAATCGGAGCTGGAGAAGCTCAACCGGGCCTTACGGGACTTTGCAGCCCAAAAACTGCCTGCGGACGAGAAATTAATCACCTTCATCTATCTGCGGCTGGATGCGGTAAAAGCCATCGTGTTCCAGAACGGGACGCTCCGGGCCAAGTTCTTCAGGGACATCTGGCGAGTGGCAAAGGCAAGAAAGAAATTTGACCTCCAGGAAATCGAAGTCATCCAAAGCATCCTGGAGGAAGGCGTAAGGGAAGGCGCGTTCGCGGTTCCGGACACGGGAATCACGGCGCTGACGATCCATTATGCCCTGAAAGGTCTGGAGGTGCCGTATATCCGCGGATTCACCGGTACAACGGAGGCCGAACGCGCCAGCCACAAAGAGAATATAATGCATCTAATTTTTAACGGTATCAAAATAACGAAATAATGTATATCAACGCTTCAGGGTATTACGTCCCCAAAGAACGGGTGCCTAACGAATATTTTTTAGAAAAAAACGGATTAACAGACCAATGGATTGTGCAGCGTACGGGTATTGTCACCCGTTCCAAAGCCCGGCCCGACGAAAATATCAATACCATGGGAATAGAAGCCATTCGCCACGCACTGCCTTCTCTCCCCTACGACATCAGGGAAGTCGATTTGATTATATCCGCCTCCTATTCGCCCTACGATACGGTAGGCACAGCGGCACACGTCGCCCAGCGTGAATTCGGCATCGAAGAGGCAAAAGCCTTTTCCCTGTCATCCGCCTGCTCGTCGTTCATCAATGCACTCGAAGTCATAGAAGGCTATTTCGCCCTGGGGAAAGCACAAAAAGCGCTGATTATCTGCGGAGACAAAAACTGGGCATACAGCAATCCGGATGACCCCCAGAGCGGTCATCTCTGGGGAGATGCCTCGGTCGCTTTTTTTATCTCGAAGGAACAGGCCACGGAAAAAGATGCCCGTGTGCTGGAAGTCTATACGCAGGCGCTGGGCTGTCTGGGGAAAGGGCC
This sequence comes from Tannerella sp., assembly GCA_031275525.1. Classification (GTDB taxonomy): domain Bacteria; phylum Bacteroidota; class Bacteroidia; order Bacteroidales; family Tannerellaceae; genus Tannerella. Next base: position 2,471 of record JAISOP010000263.1, on the reverse strand, counting down.
GGAAAGCGTCCAGCTGCGGCCGCGCGACGGCGGCATACGGATGCCCGAAGGGAAGGATGTATTCCTACAGGCCTGTACGCTGATGCCCAGGAACGCTCTCAGGCTGCTGGAAAACAACGGCTACACCTGGGACGATCTTTCTTACTTCATCGCGCATCAGGCGAATCTGCGGATTATGAAAAATATTGCGGAACAAATTCAGATACCGGAAGAAAAGATACTCCACAACATCGAGGAAGTAGGAAATACGGGCGCGGCAAGCTGTGCGCTGGTGTATGCGCAAAACAAGAGCCGTTTCCGGCCGGACGATTTGGTTTGCCTCACCGTCTTCGGCGGAGGCTATTCGGCCGGCGCCTGCCTGATCAAGTGCAATTAATCTTTGAACCATTGAATTTTTGAATCATTAAATAAGTATGTATATGAAACTTTTGGAAGGAAAGACGGCGCTTGTCACCGGCGCCGCACGCGGGATTGGAAAAGCCATTGCCCTGAAATTTGCCGCCGAGGGCGCCCAGGTCGCCTTCACGGATTTGACCATTGACGAAAACGGCCTGGCTACGGAAAAGGAAATTGCCGCCTTGGGCGTGACAGCCAAGGGCTATGCCTCCAACGCCGCCAATTTTGAGGACGCGCACAGGGTGGTGGAAGAAGTGAACAAGGCGTTCGGGCGCATTGATATTCTGGTAAACAATGCCGGAATCACGCGCGACGGCCTGATGATGCGCATGAGCGAGCAGCAGTGGGACATGGTCATTAACGTCAACCTGAAGTCGGCCTTCAACCTGATTCACGCCATCACACCGTTGATGATGAGACAGAAAGGCGGAAGCATCATCAATATGGCATCGGTTGTGGGCCTCTCCGGAAATGCCGGACAGGCGAATTATTCCGCCTCCAAGGCCGGGATGATCGCTTTGGCCAAGTCGGTCGCCAAGGAACTGGGTTCGCGCGGCATCCGCGCCAATGCCATCGCGCCGGGCTTCATCATCACAGACATGACGGCCGCCCTGTCGGAAGAAGTCCGGCAGGAATGGACGAAACAAATCCCCCTGCGCCGGGGCGGAACGCCGGAAGACGTGGCCAATGTCGCCGTTTTCCTCGCCTCCGACCTCTCGTCCTACGTGACCGGCCAGGTGATCCCCGTTTGCGGCGGAATGAACACCTAAAGGGAATGGAGAGTGGAGCATTCTATCTTGTCCTTTCTCCACTCTCCACTCTGAATTCTCAATTTTCAGGCTATGGAGATCATTTACGAAGACAATCACCTGGTAGCGGTGAACAAGACCGGCTACGAGATCGTGCAGGGCGACCGGACGGGGGATGTTCCGCTTTCGGAAAGCCTCAAAGTGTATTTGAAGGAAAAATACGCCAAGCCGGGCCATGTTTTTATCGGCGTCATCCATCGCCTGGACCGTCCCGTGACGGGGGCGGTCGTTTTTGCCAGAACGAGTAAGGCGCTCCAGCGGATGAATGAAAAATTCCGCCTGGGCGAAGTAAAGAAACTCTACTGGGCCATCGTCAAAAACCCTCCCCCGGAACGGGAAGGGGAACTGGTACACTGGCTGGTACGCAACGAACAGCAAAACAAAAGCTACGCCCACGATGTCGAGACGCCGGATGCGCGAAAAGCCATCCTGCGCTACCGGCAGATCGCCGCATCGGAGCATTATTACCTGCTGGAAATCGACCTGAAAACCGGCCGCCACCACCAGATACGCTGTCAATTAGCCAAAATCGGGTGCCCCGTCAAGGGCGACTTGAAATACGGCGCCGACCGCTCCAATCCCGGTGGCGGGATCAGTCTGCATGCCCGCCGCATCTCGTTTGTCCACCCCGTCACCCGGCAACCGCTTTGCCTGACCGCGCCCGTTCCCGAAGACCGGCTGTGGAAAGCGCTTGCCGCCAGCCTCCCGGCGGAGGATACCCCCGTCAATCCAGATGGAACACCTCTTCCAGAGGAATCGTGACCGGCGAGTGGTCGGGATTCACCTCCATGATATCACTCATATAGTCCCACCATTTTTGCTGGATTTCGGCGGCGCCGAGTTCCTGTGACGACCTCTCTCCCTCCACTTTCTGGACGGCGAACAGGATATTGGTTTCCTCATCCAGATAGATGGAATAATCACAGATGCCCGACCGTTTAATCAGGTCTGCAATGCCCGGTCACACCTCGTTATGACGCTTGATGTACGCTTGTTTGAAGCCGGGTTTCAATTTCATTTTATACTCTGCGCGGTATGGTTTTGTGCATTCAGGGAGTGGGCCGAAGACTTGGGCGCTATCCATCAATAAAAGGCATCCAAATATAATAAGGGCAACCGCAAGGGTAGCCCCTACGGTTTGCGCCGACCAACGACGCAGGAGGGTGTTGTCGAAAATGCCGCCCCCTTTTATACAAGGGAGCGATACTTTTTGACACACCTTCTTCCTTGCTCCGCAGCATCGGCTATGCACAAAACCATACCGCG
>JAISOP010000207.1 GCA_031275525.1 Tannerella sp. | reverse complement strand
GAATAAACCATCCGAATTTACGGGAAATGTTTTTTGCATGACAAAGCCCGAAAATGTGCGCATACCGGGGTATGTAATCATTTTCGGGCTGAAGGAATGCGAAAAACAGACCCGTAAAGGGATAGTTTATTTCTTGACAGTTCCTTAACACTTCGACCTCATCAACGACTGGAAAATAACATTCTTCCGTCTGCTCATCGAAGTGTGTCCTTCTCTTATTCTATAAACCACGCAGGCAAAAAAAATTACTTTTTGATGTATGATTTCAAGTTATTCACATACGTATCGAAGGCATTAACACCTTTGGCGGTGATTTTGCAAACGGTTCTCGGCATTTTTCCCTGAAAGGTTTTTTCCACCGCGATGTATCCGGCCTCGCTCAGTTTGTCAATCTGCACGCTCAGGTTACCTGCCGTAGCGCCCGTTTCTGTTCTGAGGTAAACGAAGTCGGCTTCTTCCACGCCAATCAGCAAAGACATAACCGCTAAACGCAGTTGCGAATGCAACAATGGATCCAGGTCTTTAAGCACGATTTTTCTTTTGCTTATGGCTAAGCACATGCCCGGGTATGATAAATCCGGCAATCATGCATACGGCCAAAATCAATTGTTGTGTGCCCTGATACAAGTTTCCGACAATATGCCCGTCCACATTTTTCCATTGAATGGGGAGCACACAGAGAATCGCTCCGACCCAAAACATGGCCGCAATCCATTTCATTTGCCTTGCACGGCAGGCGAACGCTGTGACGAATTCGCACAATCCCAGCATGATCAGGATAACCGGCGTGATCAGAAACGCCGCACTCCAGTTTTGTATCAGATGGTTGAAGATCGTTATCAACCCCCAAAAGACAAATATACTCACGCCGTGTCCCAGCCATGTTGCCTGGATGATCCTGTCGATATGCGTCTTGACGACAGCCGTCCGATGGGTGCGCCTGCGAATGAAATACGACACGACTATTCCCGGAAACATCAGCAACCAAACGAAATAGGAGTCGTGTTTGGCTGTCAGTGTTTGCAGCAGAATAAAATTGCCGATGGCCGTTACCGCCACCAGATAGCCCCAGAAAATCGTCACATCCATGGTGCGATTGAAATTGTTGCGGGCGCGATGAATCATCTCCGTGATGACTTCCATACTTTCCTGTTCTGTAATTTCTTGTTTCATATTCAATTTGATTTATTCGTAAAACATGGCGCAAAGGTAAACCAGTTTAATTCATAAACCAAATCCTTCCGTTTATTTGTTGTTTATTAACCTTCGGAAACATTGTCTCCGATTGTTCTTAGTCACATTAGAGTCCTCTCTCCATGCTGTTTAGCGACCATCCGGGAAGCGCCGGCCGACAGGAAAGCCGTTATTCGGCGTTCCCGGGCGTGCACCCCTTCATCTCTCTTTTAAGAGTTCCATCAGTTCCTCAACGGACAGTTTGGCGGAACGGTCGCTTCCGGCCAGGAGCGAGTCGGCCAAGTCGCGTTTGGTGTTGTGCAGTTGGATGATTTTCTCTTCGATCGTCCGTTTGGCCACCAGACGATACACCGTCACCGGGCGCAGTTGTCCGATGCGGTAGGCCCGGTCGGAGGCCTGGTCTTCGATGGCCGGGTTCCACCACGGGTCTAAATGGATGACATAATCGGCCGACGTGAGGTTGAGTCCCAGTCCCCCGGCCTTGAGGCTGATGAGGAAGAAGTCGCCCGTGCCATTCTGGAAAGCGTGTACCTCGGTGACGCGTTTCATCGGAGGTGTGGAACCGTCTAAGTAGCAGTAGCTGAAACCGGCCTCGTCCAGCGCCTTGCGCACAAGGGTCAGATGGGTCACAAACTGGCTGAACACCAGTGCACGGTGACCGTTTTCCTTCAATTCGGCCGCAATCTCGAGAAAGGTGGACAGCTTGGTGGATTCGATGCCTATTTCGGGGGTGACCAGCGCCGGATGACAGCAGGCCTGCCTCAGGCGGGTGATTTCGGCCAGCACCTTCATGTGCAGGGCGCCCTGCGGACTTTCGTCACTCTCCAGCGATTCAATGGCCTTGCGGCGTATCATTTCGTAAAACGCCATTTCTTCGTCGCTGAGCGTAATTTTCCAAACAATTTCCGTTTTGGGAGGCAGTTCCTTGAGCACCGCCGTTTTGGTGCGCCGCAGGATAAAGGGCGTAATCAGTTTTTTGAGCCGTTCGCGGGCGCGTTCGTCGGTGGAACGGACAAAGGTTTCGGTGAAGTGCGTCAAATCGCCGAGCAGTCCCGGGTTGATGAACTGGAACAGGTTCCACAACTCGCCCAGGTGATTTTGCAGCGGGGTGCCGGTCAGGATGAGGCGGAAATCCGCCTGGAGAGCCATCGCCGCTTTCGAGGTCTTGGTGTTATAGTTCTTGATGACGTGGGCTTCGTCGAGCACTACGGTGGCCCAGTGTTTGGCCGTGAGGGTCTCTTCTTCGGAAAGCAGCAGGCCGTAGGAGGTGACGAGCAGGTCGCCGGCTTCGAGCGAGGCCAGCGTAGCGGCGCGGTCGTTGCTATCGTGCAGCGTCTTGACGTGGAGTGCGGGCGCAAAGCGGTTGGCTTCGCCGACCCAGTTCTGTATCACCGACACGGGCGCCACAACCAGCGCCGGACCGGACTCCATGCGGTGGAGCAGGACGGCAATGGTCTGCACGGTTTTGCCCAGCCCCATGTCGTCGGCCAGGCAAGCGCCGGCGCCCCATTCCGAAAGACGTACCATCCACTGGAAACCGGCCACCTGGTAGGGGCGCAACTCCGCCTGTAGCAGCGGCGGGACGGCGGCGTCCGACAGTTGCGCCGTTTCCAGGCGTTGGCGGAAATCCAGCCAGGCCTTGTCCACCTGCAGGTGCTCGAAGTCGTCGAACGCATGGATCACCGACGCCGAAGCAAAACGGTTGAGGACGACGCCGCTTTTCGATTCCGACACCAGTCCCTCCAGTTCGGCCAGACGGCTCCGGAGCTGCTCGCTGAGCGCGAGGAATTCCCCCTCGCCCAGTTCCACAAAACGTCCGTGCCCGAGCCGCACCAGTTCAAGCAAACTCTTTAGCGACAAAACCAGGTTCTCGTCCACTTCCAGTTCGCCCTCCAGCTCAAACCAGTTGACGCCGCTCTTGACGCGCAGGCGCAGGTCGCCGGCCATAACCCTCCGGCGTATCTTGAAGCGTTCGCCTTCGGGCCATTCCACGACGGCAATGTCCTGATGGCGTTTCAGGACGTCAAGCAGTTCGAGCGAGTCGAGCGGATTGTTGAACGTCATCAGCGAACCGTCGGTCGAACGGACGTTTTTGATGCTCCGCAGGTCGCCGAGCAGCAGGTTGCTATTCGTTATTTCCGCCGTCAGGTCGCGGCTCACCTGCACCCGTTCGCCGTTTTCGGTTGCAATCATCGTCTTTCCGCCGCGTCCCGGCTTGCAGTAGGGCGGGTGTGAGCCGAAGGGCTTGGCGAACAGTTCGGCCTTCAGCCCGTCGCCCAGCGGCAAGAGTTGCACGCGGATACGCGAATCGGCTTCCACCTGTCGCAACTGGCCGGTGATTTCGTCCATGGCCAGGTCGGACTGCACCTGCATGTGGGCGCTGAAATGCTTCAATATTTGCAGCAGTTTTCCGTACCCCTGTTCGGGAATCGGACGGCAGTTCGACACGGCCAGGAGAATCTCGTACTGGAACCTGTTGAGGTTATATACCTTATAGCGTGTATTGGTCTCTTTCAGGACCATGACCCCTTCGCGCGGATAGGGAATGTCGCATTCGATCCGGTAACTGTCTCTCAGCGCCTTGACGACGCTGAGGACCGGCTGGGCGGGCACCAGTTCGATATGGATGTTGCTGTCTTCGAGAAACACATAGGGATGTCCCACCATCTCGAAAATGGCGTTGCGCCCCAGCGCATACGAATACTTGTTTTCGGTGGCGGCAATCCGCCGGTCCTGTTCGGTCATGCAATCCACCTTGCCTTCGATGAAAGTGGCCAGGGCTACATTCTTGCCCGCCGTCCACTCGCCTTTGGCGCTGCTGCGCGTCTGCAGGACGGGATAGACGCGAAGGCCCTCGAAATGGAAACGATAGACCAAACGTGTATTCCCGTCTTCGTTCTCCTTGCGGATGGTCGATTGCACGGCTTCCAACGAGAGATATACGCTCAATTGCCTTTCCCAGTCCTCCAGCGGTTTGATGCGTGAAAGCAGCGGCTCGTACCCTAACTTGGCCTTCAGTTCTTCGCATATCTGGCCGGTCTCGGACTTACGGAGCCACTGCTTCAAAAGCCAGGCCACCTCGTAGGCGATGACGTAATACTTGTTTTCGATAGCCTTCCGCATCCTTCGCTCAAGTTCGTAAGCCCGTTCCCAGGCCGAGGGCGCCCTACCGGTGAATCCCAGCACGATCGCCATCCATAACAACTGTTCAAGCTCCTGGCTGGTGGTGGACAGCTGCCGGAAACGAGCGGCCATCTTAGCGGCCTTTTCCGCCGTTTCGAGCCGGTATGCGCAGATTTGCTTAAAGTGCAGATAGGTAGGGGAGATCGGCGAACTGTCACTTTCCTCGACAATCTTCCGGAATACCGGGGTATATTTTTCCTGGTCCTTCGAGAGCCAGGCCGTGACGAAAAACAGAGCCGCCTCGGGCTGTGCCGGCAGATGCGTACCTTTGTATTCGCGACGCTGCTTTTTCAGTCCCTTCTCAAACCAGTCCAGCGTCGGGCTGAGCCGGCCTTCCAGAAAGGCGCAGAGGGCCTGCGAGAAATAGGCGACCGGTGCATCCTCGCAGGGAAGCGACAACTCCCGCGCCCGTTGGAAGTCACCCTGTATGATGGCTATCTCGGCCTGGCGGTCAGCCGTATGGATACCCGTATCCTTCCACTTTTCGCTCATCTGCTCCAGCAGCGCGAAAGATTCCAGGTTGGATACCGTTTCGCGCCGGGCGTAATCGTAAACCATCCCGGCAATGGTGGCGGACATACGCGGAATCGCATCGTCGTAGGCCGGCAGCGAAAAGAGATGTACCAGATTCTCCACCTGCGCCTTGTCGTGCTGCAAAAGGTCTTTTTCGGCTGCCGGCAGGCGTTCCGGAGCATAGTACAGCGCCTTTAGATATTCCGTCAAACAGGTATAGTTACGGCCGGCCTGATAACCGTAATAAGGCGTGTTACCTTTTTGCTCAAGCACGTCCCGCGGAATCAGCGGGAAAATCCGCACGAGTAGGGGGATGTGGAGGAAATACCCTTTGGAATAGAAGTCTTTCCCGATTAACCCGGCCTTCAGTGCGCGGTCAAGCGCCGACTGTATTTTGACCTTATCGACCGTTTTGATGTTTCCGAAGGACCAGCAGATATCATTGAAACTCATAGGATAGCGAGTCAATGCAAGGCGGTAAATCACGTTCCGCTCTTCGTCGTCGAGCGACAAATATTCCTTAAATTGTTCGTCAAGCATGTTGTAAAGAAAATAGATTGCTATGACAAAAGTACAACACATTCCGGAATCACCGAAATAAATATCCTTCCTCTTTTCGGGGTATCCCGCGTCAAAGGCGAAAGGATGCTAAGAATGGAGAATTGAGAATTGTGTCATGTCTGTCATGTCCTGAAATAGCTATACAGAGAAAAGGAGTAAAGAGAAATGAGAAAAAGGGTAAAGACGTACAATCGGTACAGTATTTGTTTTAAAGAACAAGTAATCGAAGAGGTATCCCGAGGTTCGAGTATAAGTGAAGTAAGTCGTCGCTATGGGATCAAGGGCGCCTCGACGGTACAGGGTTGGTTAAAGAAATATGGCCGGGAAGAATTATTAAACAAA
>JAISOP010000076.1 GCA_031275525.1 Tannerella sp. | reverse complement strand
CGGTGGAGCAGTTGATTCATGCTTTGCGCCCGCACGGTGAGTTCCGGCAGGCCGCTGTTGTTTTCATTTGCCTGCCGGCTGCGATCGGAGCCGCGGCCGGCGCGTGGGGCGCGGCGGTCTTCCTGTGCTTGCAGGGCGACCGTGGCAAGCATGGCGCCGATTCCTATCAGTAAAAAACAGTAACGTTTCATCTTCTTATCTGTTACAAGTTATCTTTTCGGTTAGTTTACGATCACTTCAATGGTGGTGGTCAGGTTCTGTGCCCGTCCGCCGGGGTCGGTGGCTTTGACGCGTGTGATGTAGAAGCGCTTGCCGCGTGCCAGGTTGCGGATCATCTCTTTTTGGCGCTGGGTGAAGGCGCCGTTTTGCGAGATTTCCGGCAGGGCGTTGCCCATGGAGTCCATGAAGGTGACTTCAAAGCCGGTGACGGTGAAGGGGATGTCCAGGAGGCCGTCATCGACGGCGGCTTTCACGCCGTCGGCTTCAATCAGGCTTTTCTTGGAGAGGGTGCCGCCCCTGAACCGGCGGGTGTTGCCTGAGGCGTCCCGGTAAACGAGGAAGGGGGTGGCGGGGGGCAGCTGGCGTACTTTGAACTCGCGCGACATGGAGAGCGGGCTGCCTCCGGTCATGGCGGCGGTGAGGGTGATGGTGACCGTTTCGGCGTTGACGGGCGGGCGGGCGGTCCATACGTTGGCGCTTTTCTGGGTGATGGTTCCCGCGGAGATGCTTGCGCGGACGTTGTTGCTCGGCACGCCGGGGATGGCGACTTCGATGTCGTTTTCGATGCTTTCGTAGAGGACGTTCATCAGGGTGGGGGCGATGGTGGCTGTCGGCTCGGTCACGGAATAGGTTTCGGAGAAGGGGTAGAGGCCGGTGGTGCCGTCGGCGCGGGAGAGTTCGATGTGGCCGGAAAAGGTTTGCAGGCCCAGGCCGCCGGAGCCGCCTGTGTACCAGCCGTTGTCGGTGGCGGGGAGTTCTCTCTGTCCGACGAAGATGCGCGGCTGCTGGGTCGAATCGAGGGCGGCCAGGACGATTTGCGCCCGGTAGGGTGTGCCGCGCATCACGATTTGGCTTTGCGGAATGACCATGGCTTGAATCCGGTTTACGCGGTAGGCGCCCACGTCGATGCCGTTCAGCAGCGAGGCCAGGACTTCGCCTTCGACGTAGCGGACGTCGCTCTGGAGCTTGGTGAGGAGCGTAATGGCCGCGGCCACCGGCATGTGCTCAAACAGCGTGGCTTCCCAGCTGCGTGCGATGCCGATGCCTCCCTTGGCGGGGACTTCCAGGTCGAGCACGGAGGCAATGACGCTCTTCCGGGCGGTGTCGTTGACCAGGGCCGCCATGCTGTCGCGGTAGTTTACCAGCCGTTCATAGAGTTTCTTGCCTTCGCCGGTGACGGGCGCCAGCATGACTTCCGAGGCGGCTTCGAGGTCGTCCTTGTGGTGGATGTCCTCGAGGGAGCCTTTCATGCCGTCGGCCTCCTGCACGATGCGGAGCTTGAGTTCCTGCATGTAGTTGCACAGCCCGTCCGACTGCGATTTCACGTCTTCGCCCTTGCGGTACCAGTCGGCCACTTTCGCTTCGTTCATCCGGTAGTAATCCTCCAGTTCCTGCATGAGGAGTTCGTTGCGATGAGCCGTGTCCGAGGTTGTTTTTTTCAGGCTTCGTTCCACCAATTCAAAACCATCCAGCACCTCCACGGAAACGTTCAACGCCATCATCGCGATGAAGACCAGGTACATGAGGTTGATCATCTTTTGGCGCGGAGAGTTGGGATTGTTTGATATAGCCATAAGTGTTTAGTTCAGTGATTCAACGATTCAAACGGATTAGCGTCCGTAGGGCGGTTGTTGGGGGTAGGCGCCGGCCTGGTCGGGCGGTTGCTGGGGGGGATAGGCGGCGCCGGAGCCGTAGGGCATGTTGACGGTCATGGCCTGCAACATGCGTCCGTACACCTGGTTCAGCTGGGCGAGCAGCTGCGCCATGCGTTCGTTTTCGTTGCGGAAGGCGGCGCTGTCTATCATCGAACTGTCGTACATGTCGCGGATGCGGTTCAGGCCGGTGTTGATGTGATGGATGGTGTCCATCTGGGTGCGGAGGCCGTTCAGCTGCGCTTCGTAGAACTGGTTCAGGCCGGAGAGGTGCTGGTTCAGCTGCTCCATGTGGCGGACGTAGCCGAGGGTGTGCCGTTCGGGGTTTTCTTCCGAGTCGGCGTCCGAAATGGCTTTGCAGGAATTGACCAGGGAGTCGGAAACGGCGCTCAGCGAGTGGGTGACTTCGTTGAAGCGTTCGAGGTTTTGCGACACGCCGGACATCTGTTCGATGTATGACCGGGTCACCTCCGACAGGTCGGCCAGGTGTCCGATCTGCTCGGCCGCCTCGCCGAGTTTCCGGATGCTGTTGGCCAGGTTTTGCCGGTCTTCCTCGGAGACGTTCAGCCCCATGGCCGCCAGTCCGAGGTCGGCGCTTTCCTGCGGCGTGGGCGCCGGTGCGCCGCCGCCCGGATAAACCGTTCCGCCGCCGCCCGGATAAACGGCCCCGCCGCCGGCTACCGGGCCGCCGGCATAGATGATGCCGCCTCCGACGACCGGGCTGCCGCCGAAGTTCCCGGCCACCCTTGTGCCGCCGCCCGCTGCGTTGCCGCCTACAATCACGGCGCCACCCGCTGCGCCGCCTGCTACGCCGCCGCCCACAATCACGGCGCCGCCTTCTTCGTGCCGCTCAAAACTCGGCCGGTCCAGCGGGTTCTTCGATTTCAGTACCGGGAAGACTTCTTCCCAGTTATAATCGCTGCCGGGGCGTTCGAAAGCGGAGATATAAAATACCACGGCCTCGGTAATCAGCGCCACACACAGTATCTCGTTTGCGTAGGGCAGGTGCACGATCTTGAACATCGCGCCGATCACCACAATCGACGCGCCCCAACTGTAACAGAAATTCAATATGCGCTTGCCCCGCTCGCTCGAGAGGAACATTTCTATCCTGTTCTTGTATCTGCTATATTTTCCCATGTCTGTATCGTTTTGAATAAGCTCCTTTATTTCTTTTTGTTTTTGTTTTTCCCCTTGGCATTTGAAAAGCCGATTTGCGTGCGTACGCAGCGGAACCCGATGTAGGAACGGGTTTCGTTCTGGTATTCGAACGTGCGCATGTCCGAGCGGATGAACTGCGCCACGTCTTTCCAGGACCCGCCGCGCACGACTTTTTTCTTCATCGCGTAGGGGTCTTCGCGGGCGGCGTCGTAGTGCAGGTCGGGATTCATGTCGCTCACCTGGCTCTGCGCCGATTCGGAATACACCGACGAGGTCCATTCCGATACGTTCCCGGCCATGTCATACAGCCCGAATTCATTCGGCGGAAACGAAGCAACCCGTGCGGTAATCAGGTGTCCGTCTTCGGTGTAGTTGCCGTCGCCGGGCTTGAAGTTGGCCATGAAGCAGTCCTTGTCGTCCACCAGCGTATCGTCCGACCAGGGATATTTGTTTTCACTCTTCCCGGACCGCGCGGCATATTCCCATTCGCCTTCGGTGGGCAGGCGGAAGGGTTCGACGCGCTGCCCGGCCGGCAGGGTTTTCCGGTAATAGTCCGTCCGCCAGATGCAAAACGCTGTGGCCTGCTCGAACGAAACGCCGACCACCGGATAGTCGTCGTATCCCGGATGGGTGAAATACGTCCTCAGATAAGGCTCGTTGTAGGCATTCTTGAAGTCGTTGATCCAGCTGGTTTCGTCGGGGTAAACGTTGACGATGCGGGTATGGAGGAAGTCGAACGGCGAACTCAGCGGCCGGGTGACGGTCTGGTTCACCACCCGCCCTTCGGTGTCGATAAAGGCGGTGTCTTTCGAGATCATCACCACCTGCTCCGGCTCCTGCCTAAGGTCCGTATTCCGTATGCGGTCGGCCGGGTCGAGGCTGTTGCGGCGCAGGGCGGCCGAGGTATGGTCATACCATTCATATTTGTAATTGATCTGCTTCCGGTCCAGGCTCCGCTCGCCGGTGACGGGGTGGGTGTAGTAAACGCTTTCGATGGCGCGTTGTTCGTCTTCGTTCGCCCGCTTCCAGGGGATGGGACGGTTCCAGTCGAGATGCGGGGTGACCGGATCGCCGTACCGGTCTTCGGTAATCATAAACAGGTCGTTACCTCCGTAGGCAGGGTCGGCCAGGCGCGTGCGGATGATGGAGTCTCGTATCCAGTAAATAAACTGGCGGTATTTGGCGTTCGTGATCTCCGTTTCGTCCATCCAGAAGGATTCGAAGGAAACGCCTTTGGTTTCGGGATGGAAGTCCCAGAGGCTGTCCCTGTCCGAGGGGCCCATTTCGAAGGCGCCCCGTTTGATCAGCACCATGCCGTAGGGAGCCGGTTCGTTGTAGGAAGCCATCTTCACGCCTACCAGTTCGCCCCCGTCGCCCGAAAGCATCTTGCCGCACGAGGGCAGTAACAAGGCGAGGGCAAGGATTAAAGCTATTTTATTCATGATTGGCACATTCAATTTATATCCTCTTTGTCTATAAGATTCGTACACTTTTATGTTTATTTCTGTTCCCTTTCGGTTTCTCGATATTCACCCGCCAGGTGGCCATCAGTTCGTGACTGCCGGCGCTGGTACGGATCAACGCCGAGACGGGAAATTCGTAGGCGTATCCGAGGCGGAAACCTTTGAGCGTCATTCCGAAATAAAGAATGGCTGCGCTGATTTTCCCATTGTCGCTCGCGCGCGCGCCGATCCCCCCACTATACCTTTTATTATATACACCCCGGAGGGTCACATCCGCCGAAACCATCTGGAGGTTTGACTGTACAAACACCGAAGGCTGCAATTCCAATAACGGATTCTTCAACTGAATATTGTACCCTGCCGCCAGATTGTATCCGCGGGAGATGATGCGCTCCGTGTTCTCGTCCAGTTCCAGTTTCGGTTCCAGCAAGTGTGTCGAAGCCAGTCCGATGTAATATTTTGCCGTGGAGAAAAACAGTCCGGCCGACAGGTCCAGCCCCATGGCGTCGGCCTGAGCCGCCGTCATCGCCTCGTCCGACTCCGGCGGCTGATGCGTTTCGTCCTCATCGTCGGGGATATAAATCCCGGCGCCGTCGAAGGCCATGTTGACCAGCCCGGCCTGCAGGCCAATGCTTAACACGCCTTTGCCGAGCTTTTTCCGGAAAGCATACTGGGCCGAAGTGTACAGGTTTTTATCCAGTCCGAGCGTCTCATTGTAAACGACCACGCCCAGTCCGTGTTCCGACCGTCCGTATTTCCAGGGCATGTCGGCGGTCAAAACCATTGTCTTCGGCGCATTCTCCATGCCGAGCCATTGCAGGTTGTACATCCCCGACAGGTTCAGCCCACCGGCCGTTCCCGCATACGCAGGGTTGTAGTATCCCAATACCGAAAAATACTGATTGAACTGTGCGTCCGACTGCGACCACGCCCGGAGTACGCAACAACTTCCTATCGCGATGATTGACCAAAAACGTTTTCTCTCCATCTCGGAATATATCCACAGCTATGTAACTGCAAAATCCGAAATAAATTGTGTATGAATATGAAATAAGAAGGCTTTTAGGTCTTTTAAGCCTCGGGGGAACCGAACTACACAGAACCGGTCAGGCACAAAACGATGCCGCGCAAAGTATAATTTATTAGGGGATCACCACTAACCACTAACCACTAACCACTAACCTGGTGCCATTTAGGAAGTCCTTTGCCTCCAGTCGTCGTTTGCCGGCCAGTTGGACGGAGAGCAGGCGGACGAATCCGTCGGTTGCGGCCACGTCGAGACAGGCGCCGTCGATACGGACGGTGCCGGGAGCAAGCGTGTGGCTGCCCGGCAGGCTTTCGGCGCGGAAGACTTTCATCGGCTGCGGGGCCGCACCCTCCGCCCTCCATTCCGTCCACGCTGCCGGATGGGGCGAGAGGCCGCGGATAAAGTCGCAAATGGCTTGGGCCGGCTGTTGCCAGCAGATGCGGCAAGTGTCCTTGAAGATTTTCGGGGCGGGGCGAAGGACAACGCCGGGGAGGAGCAGCGTTTCCTGCGGGATTGTGTCCACTTGGCCGCCGTGCGCCAGTATCAATCGGGCCGTTTCGAGCACCAGTGCGGCGCCCAGTAGCATGAGTTTATCGTGCAGGCTGCCGGCGTCGTCCGTTGCCTCGATCGGCAGGGGCCGGCGGCGGATGATGCGGCCGGTGTCGAGGGTGTGCGTGAGGAAAAACGTGGTTACGCCCGTCTCTTTTTCGCCGTTGATGATGGCCCAGTGGATGGGCGCCGCGCCGCGATACTGCGGCAGGAGCGAGGCGTGGAGGTTGAAGGTGCCCAGGGGAGGCATGTTCCACACCACTTCGGGCAACATGCGGAAGGCGACCACGATCTGCAGGTCGGCCTTCAGGGCACGGAGCGCTGCCAAAAAGTCCTCGTCCCTCAGCTTCTCGGGTTGCAGGACGGGGATGCCCTGCTGTTGCGCATAGAGTTTGACCGGGGCGGGTTGCAGGATACTGCCGTGCCGTCCCACCGGCTTGTCGGGCGCCGTGACCACGCCGACTACCCGGTAGCCGCCCTCCACCAGGGCACGCAAACTGGCTACCGCAAACTCCGGCGTGCCCATGAATACAATTCGTACTGTTTCTTTATCCATAATTATAATGATATGACGGTGTAAAAGCTATGCCTTCGACCCTGAATCTTTGAATCATTGAACCCTTGAATCCTTGAATCTTGTTTGTTATTCTTCCGAAAACGTATCAACCAATACTTCCCGGTAGGAGGTGAATATCTTCGACCTGGAGACAAAGCCCAGGTAGTGTCCTTCCGGATCGACGACGGGGAGGTTCCAGGCCTTGGTGTCGTCAAAGATACGCATGATTTTCTCCATCGGCATGTCGGGCCGCAGTTTGGCCGGCGCCGAGACCATGAATTTCGACACCCTGAAGCGCTCGTACAGTTCGGGGCGGAACATGATGTTCCGGATATTGTCCACCAGCACCAGCCCCAGCAGCACGTTGTTCCCGTCCACCACCGGGAACATGTTGCGCGGGCTGTGGGCGATGGCCTCCTTGACCATCTCGCCCAGCATCATCTGCGGACGGACGGGCAGGAAATCGGTCTCGATCATGTTGTTTATTTTCATCAGCGTCAGGATGGCCTTGTCCTTGTGGTGCGTCAGCAGTTCGCCTTTCTTGGCCAGCCGCATGGAGTAGATGCTGTGCGGCTCGAAGGCGATGATCAGCATGTAGGAACTGGCCGAGACGATCATGAGCGGAAGGAAAAGGTCGTATCCGCCGGTCAGTTCGGCGATCAGGAAAACGCCCGTCAGCGGCGCGTGCATCACGCCCGACATCACGCCCGCCATGCCCATCAGGGCGAAGTTCTTTTCCGGGAGATACACGGGATCGAAGTAATTGAACACATGTGCAAACAGGAATCCCGCAATGCACCCCAGGTAGAGGCTGGGGGCAAAGATACCGCCGCATCCGCCGGCTGCGTTCGTGGCGCTCGAGGCAAAGACCTTGGTCAGGAGGATCAGGCCCATGAACAGGACAATCCCCCAGTCGTTCCCGCTCAGGCTGTGGAAAAGGCTGTCGCCCATCAGGGAGGAGTATTGCCCGTCGAGCAGCGATTCGATGGTGTTGTAGCCTTCACCGTAGAGCGGGGGGAAGAGAAAGATCAGCACGCTTAGCATGGCCACTCCCAGGAGGAATTTCTGCCGTCGCCGGGGCAGTTGGCGGTAGAGGCTTTCGATCCGGTTCATGGCGCGGGTGAAGTAGAGCGAGACGGATCCGCAGAATATCCCCAGCAGCAGGACGTAGGGGATACGCCCGATTTCGAAAGGCTCTGTGAGCGAGAACTTGAACATGGCGTCGGTTCCGGTGAAGATATACGACATCGTGGCCGCCGTGACGGAGGAAATCAGCAACGGCAGGACGGAGGTCATGGTGAGGTCGAGCATCAGCACCTCAATGACGAATACCAGCCCAGCGATCGGGGCCTTGAAG
>JAISOP010000070.1 GCA_031275525.1 Tannerella sp. | reverse complement strand
GGGCTGGTGTGGTCCTTGCCCAGGAAGTACTGCACGGGGTCGAGGTAGTGCTGCCCCATGTCGCCCAGTCCGCCGCCGTCGTAATCCCAGTATCCGCGGAAGGTGCCGTGGGTGCGGTGGGCGTTGTAGGGTTTGAGGGGGGCCGGCCCCAGCCAGAGGTCATAGTCCAGTTCGGCGGGGATGGGTTCGGGTTCGAGGTATTCTTTGCCTACCCAGTAGAATTTCCAGTCGAACCCGGTGTGCTTGCTGACGGTGACCGTCAGGGGCCATCCCAGCAGGCCGCTCTTTACGAGTTTCTTGAGCGGACGGACGGGGGTGCCGAGTCCGTAGAAGGGGTCGGCGAAGCGGAACCAGGTGTTGAGGCGGAAAATGCGCCCGTACTGTTGCACGGCTTGCATGACGCGCTTGCCTTCGCCGATGGTGCGGGTCATGGGCTTTTCGCACCAGATGTCTTTGCCGGCTTTGGCGGCTTCGACGGACATGATGCCGTGCCAGTGGGGGGGCGTGGCGATGTGCACGATGTCCACGTTCGGGTCTCGGATCAGCTCGCGGAAGTCGTGGTAGGCTTTAATGGTGTCTTTGACCAGCGCCTTGCCCAGTTGCAGGTGGTTTTGATCTACGTCGCAGACGGCTACCAGGCGCGTGCCTCCGTAGTTCACATGGCCGCGTCCCATGCCTCCGACGCCGATGATTCCCTTGGTCAGCTGGTCGCTGGGGGCGATGAAACCCTTGCCCAGTACGTGACGGGGAATGATCGTGAAGGCGGCCAGGCTGCCCGCGGTCTTCAAAAATTGTCTTCTCTTCATTCTGTTTTCAATTTATAGTTTAATACTTGGTTTCTAACATGGAGACACGGATGACACGGAGGGTTTGACCCCCGTCGCTCCCTTGGTCGAATCCCTCCCCCCCTCTGCGTGCGTTGCGCCTCCGTATTGAAAGGCGGAGGTCGCGGCGCAACGCCTGCGGCGTGGGGGGGGAGGGGGGCAGACAGGCCGCGAATGCAAGCCGGTTTGCTGATCTGCCGCAGGGGAATTTTTCTCTCGATTGAATGGGGCTCATCGTCATGTATAATTAAATTTATGTTCGTTGCGAAGACAGTCGCATCTCGTTTTATTTTGTGCTTAACAGCCGTTTTAATTCTTCTATTTCCCGATCCCGTTCTTCGATCGCTTTAGCTTGTTCTTCGATCGTTTTGTCTTTCTCTTCGATCACTTTCTTCGCTTCCAATCTGCCCGTCTCCAGGGAGGTCGCCATCTGACTGAGATTATGACTCTTTATGCTCCACTCGTAATCGAATTCGGCCTTCTCTTCGGGCGAAAGACGGCTGTAATCCAGCAGCTCGAGCGCTTTGCGCAGGCCTTGGGCGTGGAAATTCTCGCGGATCCGGTCGTGTTTCAGGAAATAAATCCATTCGTCCAGCGGGGTTTTGGCAACGTCGTCGAAGTTGTTGATTTTTAAGATGTAATATTCCGGATAGAGGTCGCCGACGTCGGTTTTCCCGAACTTCTCACGCTGCGCTACGGAGAGTTGGAGGATTTCATGGCTGTGCATCCCTTTAAACTCCGTCCGGCCGTTGTAAACATAGTCCGTTCCCTGCCCGAGGTCGAAGTAAACGATGTTGATGGAATAGATTTTCCTTATTTTCACGTAGGGGGTTCCCTTTACCATGTTATCGACCACCGCCTTGCTGGTGCCGTACAACATGCGATGGAAATAGTCCATTTCCATGATGAACTGCAATTCGATCAGGATGATCTCGCCCGCGTCGTCCTCTACGACCACGTCCACGCGGTTGAACTTGTCGTCCGGATGTTCCTTGTTGCTTTCGCTTTCCAAAATGCCGGTGACGGTGATCTGGCGTCCGAGCAGCACGCTCAGGAATCCTTCCACCACCTCAAAACTGGCTTTGTTGCGCAGCAGCCGCTTCAGTGCCCAGTCAAACGATACGAGCGGCCTTTCCTTGCTTTTATCTGTCGTCATAACTTATTGTTTTTTTCCTTTCCCTGCAAAGTTAGGGATAAATCTCTTCCGTACATAATCCTTTCAATGTAAATGTGTTATTTCTTCCCGTGTCATTCGTTTGATTTCATTCTCTGCGAAGAACAGATAGCCGAGTGTACGGTTAAATACGCTTATGAGAAGGAGCATTCCCAATAATCCCCCATAGATGTATTTTACGGCATTTTCGATCGGTATCTGTTGCAAAATGAGAAGGTTGTCCGACAGGTCCAGACCTGCGTACAAGGGAACCAGGACGGCGAACAGAAGCGGCCAGGGGAGGGGCGGTTTCGAGACTTGAGCCGTATCGCTGTTTTCCGGAAGAAGCCGCCGGAGCCTTTTCCATTCTTGGTACGTTCTGCTTGCTGCCTTTTGCAGCAGGCAGGCGGAAATAAAATGTATGGCACACAGGACGAAGTAACCGATTGTCAGGATCCGATCGGCGTCGGGATGGTTTTCAAGGGTCGCATGATAAGAAGAAACTACCGCACAATGCGATATAATGAAAATGGCGGACACCGTCCTTATTATATCGCATAGATACGGTAGTTTCGTGAAACCCATAACCTTATTCCGGGGCTGTGGTCATTTGGACTGCGCCTGGAGCTGCGCCCGGAGGCGTTCGATTTCCTGCCGGTGCCGTTCGGTTTCCCGGAGGTGCGCCTCAAACTCTTCGTGATGCTGGCGGTCGAGTGCGGCCACGAGGTCGGCGGTGGTGAGGGGCATGGAGAAGGTAGGTTCGTTTCCGAAGCGCGGTTTGTCGGTGACGTGCTTCAGGAAAGCGGCCTTGATGATGAACTGCTTGCCGTGCGAGCCTTCGGGCATCTCTATGTCGTTGTGCAGATGGGTGGTCTGGATACGGAGAACTTCCGTGACGCCGTCGGAGGCGGTGATGACGATGAGGGCCATTTTCACGCCCGGAGGCCATCCGTGGGACACGAGCGCAGCGTTTTCGCCGCTTGCCTGGTCGATGACGACGCGGATATAGTCTTCGTTGACGACTGTGACTTTGACTTCGGCTATGACGTCGGTGGCTTCGGTGCGTCCGCGGTGCCCAGCGGTTTCGCCGGGCAGCAGGAAGCCGAGCCGGTGAACGTCTTCTTCCGTAAGGACGCCGGCCTCATACTGTCCGTAGGCCCATAGCTTGGCACGGAGGAGGCAGAGTCCGACGGTGGATTTGAGCAGCGCGTTGCGGTGGTCTCGGTCGTTGTGTGACCCGTCGCCGGTGCGGCAGAGGTTGATAAGCGTCTGCAACTGGTTGCGGCTGGTGGTCAGCAGGTTGTACAGCTCGGTGGGCATGGCCCAGGTCTGCTGGTGGGCGGTGACGGTGTTGACCAGGTTGTCGATGTTGGCAAACTGATAGTCAATGCTGCCGTGCCAGCGGCGGACATAGGCCAGGAGTCCGTCCGAGAGGTTGCGGCCCTGCGCGGTGGCGCCCAATGCGGCGGCGAGGGTGAGTCCTCCGCCGCACCAATATGCTGCGGCATCCCCTGCAAAGGGGCCGAAAATTTGGTTTACATGGCCGGAAATCGTGCCGGCCTGACTAATTAAAAGCTCGAATAAATTTTCCATTACATTGAATATGAATTGGTTTTTAAATATGACTCATTTTTTCCCGGCGAAATGAAGCCGGAAAACATGTACATGTTTGTTTTGATCTCGAACGAGGATGATCCATCCTGGAACGAGGATGTTTTGAAAACACGGTTTTTTGTTTTGAAAACACCTTGTCGCGTTTTCTCCTCGCTCCAGGTTGGATTCTCCCGGAGCGAGGATGTTTTGAAAACACAGTTTTCGGTTTTGAAAACACGTTGCCGCGTTTTCATCTCGTTCCAAGACGTTTTGATCATTTACGAGTTTAAAAAAAACATGTACATGTTTTCCGGGGCCTTTTTCCCGGACGGATAAAAAACGGAGGTCGGAGGCGGCGGCAGGTTTGTCTCCGTCGCGCCTCCGCGCGTCCTTGCGACCCCCTGTGGGGGAGAGGCTGCCGCGTGCGGGGACGTCCTCACGGTTGGCGGGGGCGTTGGCGCGCAGTGCGGCGTGGATTCCGATTTTTCCGAACAGGATCATGGCGCCGGGAAGGGTGTTCAGACTTCGAGGGTGTAGGGCGCGCGGAGCGGGTTGCTGCGGCGCCGGTTGGCTTCGGGGTCTGCGAAAAATTCTTCCTTTTCGGGATTCCAGGTCAGCGGACGGTCCAGTTCGTAGCACAGGTTGACGATGTGGCAGAGGCTGGCCGTTCGGTGCCCGATTTCCACAGTGCTGATGGGCTGCCGGCGGGCTTTCACGGCGTCGAGGAAATCGGAATAGTGGTCGTCGCTGTGATAGAGCTTGATCTTGTCGTCGCCGATGACTTCGTCCTGCAGCTTGGAGGGGATGGAGTCAAAGAACGAGCGACTGATGTCGATCACGCCGTCTTCGCCGATGAATCGGACGGAGTTGCCGTCGGCCTTGCGGATGTCGTACTCATGGGTCATGAAGGTGCCGTTGGCGTAGCGCATGGTGAGGGGGATACGCCGCTTGCGGTCGGGCGGGAGATACTCGACGGGGCCGGCGTCGTCCGTACCCATAGCCCACTGTGCGATGTCGAACATGTGCGCCCCCCAGTCTGCCGTCATGCCGCCGCCGTATTCGCGGTAGTTGCGCCAGTTGGGATATCCGCCGCGGTTCATGAAGATCAGTTCGTCGTTGAAGGGATTCATGGGCGCCGGGCCGATCCAGGTTTCCCAGTCGAGGGACTCGGGGACGGGCTGTCCGGGCAGGTCGTACTTCACCGGCGGCGGGCCGACGGCGACTTTGATCTCGCGAATCTCGCCGATGTATCCGTTGCGCACCAGCTCGCAGGCGTGTCGGAAGTTTTTCCACGAGCGCTGCATGTTGCCTACCTGCAGGACGCGGTTGTACTTGCGGACTGCGTCGGCCATGGCCCGTCCCTCGGCGATGCTGTGCGCCATGGGTTTTTCCACGTACACGTCCTTGCCGGCGCGACAGGCTTCGATGGTCTGGATCGCGTGCCAGTGGTCGGGCGTGGCGATGATGACGGCGTCGATGTCCTTACGCGCCAGCAGTTCGCGGTAGTCGGCATAGAGCTTGAAGCCTTTGTAGGGCTGTCCCTTGTCCTTCTCGATCGCTTTGTTGATCTCGGCCTGCGCTCTGTGCAATCGGAGGGACTCGCAGTCGCTGGCCGCGATCACGTTAGCCCGTTGGGCAAACAGGGTGGCTAAGCCTCTCCCCTGTATTCCGCACCCGATGAGGCCCATGCTGATCCGGTCACTGGGAGCCGTGTATCCGGCTCCTCCTAATACGTTTCGCGGCAGTATCGTCAACGCCGCTGCGCTCATAGCGCTGCTCTTAATAAATGAACGTCGGTTCATGGTTGCATTGTTTTTTTAATTAGAAAATATTCATTTGATGATTGTGCCACAAAGTTAGGAAAAATAAAATACCAGCGGTCGTTTTTCATGAAAAAAAGGGTTCTAAGGGCGTTTTTTTTTATTCCCTGTTCCGATTTCGTTCGGGGACCATTTTATTCGGGTGGGTCGTAGGGGGGGGGTGTCAAAAGTCTTTTTGAGCGTATTCGTCATTGCGGACTTGACTTTCAATTCCCTGAAAACCAATGCTTGTTTTTACGAGGATTCCGCGTCAAGCGCGGGATGACAGGCTTTTGACACACCCTCCTACCTGTCGGGAACGAATGCGGTGTAAATCTGTATCAATGCGGAAATAAGCAGGAAGGCGACCCATTCCATGCGGTGCCTGAACATGAAGAAGGAGGCGACCATCATGGCCAGTCCTGCCAGGGTGTTCCAGCGGTTCAGCCGGCGTGTCCGGGGGTCGGAGGGTGGCGAGGGAACGGTCAGGTAACACACCGTCACGCCGGCAGCGCCGGCAGCAAAAAGGTACGGCGCAAACGTCCATGTACTTAAATACAGCACGGCGCCCGCCAACACAAGCATTCCCGAAACGGCGAATATAATATTTCTGGTCTGTTGATTCATTTACCGGCCTTTATCTATGATGATGAAAACGTCTTCGTTCTCCCTTTTCATGAAATATTCTTCGCGAGCATACCGTTCCAGCCATTCTTTGTTGAAACGCAGATCGTTGATTTTTGCCTGGTTAGCCTCTATTTCTTTCCGGTAGTGTTTGATTTCCTTTTCCAGGTCGAGGATTTTTTCGCTATAGGAATACTGCCTGACCAGGTTGCTATCCCCCAACACAAACGTGTACAGGAGGAATCCCCCCGCCACCAGGCCACCTTTGTAACTCGTCCACACGGAACGGTACTTCCTATAATATTCGTTTAAATGAAACATGTCCGCTTATAGAATTGACGCAAAAGTATAAAAAACAATTCATACCTTTGCCGGAAGATTAAACAAAAATGGATAATTACATCGTTTCGGCAAGGAAATACCGCCCGTCCACCTTTGGCAGTGTAGTCGGGCAAAAATCTTTAACTACAACACTGAAGAACGCTATTCAAAGCAACAAACTGGCACACGCCTATCTGTTTTGCGGCCCCCGCGGGGTGGGCAAAACTTCGTGTGCGCGTATTTTTGCAAAGACGATTAACTGCCTGAACCGGACGCCCGACGGCGAGGCGTGCAACAGGTGCGAATCCTGCCTGTCGTTCGCCGAACAGCGCTCGCTGAACATCCACGAACTGGACGCCGCTTCCAACAATTCGGTGGAAGACATCCGCACCCTGATTGACCAGGTGCGCATCCCGCCGCAAATCGGTAAATACAAGGTGTATATCATCGACGAGGTGCACATGCTGAGCCAGGCCGCTTTCAACGCCTTCCTCAAGACGCTGGAAGAACCGCCCCACTATGTCCTGTTTATCCTTGCCACCACGGAAAAACATAAAATCCTGCCCACCATCCTGTCGCGCTGCCAGGTATATGACTTCCTGCGCATATCCGTGGCCGACGCGGTCGCACACCTGCAACACATTGCTTCGAGCGAGGGCGTCACAGCCGAACCCGAAGCGCTGAACATCATCGCCCAAAAAGCCGATGGCGGGATGCGCGACGCCTTGTCCGTCTTCGACCAGATTGTCAGCTACACCGGCGGCAACATCACCTATCAGGCCGTAATCGAGAACCTGAACGTGCTCGACTATGAATATTATTTCCGGATTACGGAGGCCCTGCTGAAAGGCGAAGTCCGTACCTGTTTGCTGATTCTGAACGAGATTCTCGAAAAGGGATTTGAAGGGCAGCATATCATCACCGGACTGGCCTCGCACTTCCGTGACCTGCTGGTATGCCGGGATGTGAGCACGCTGATGCTGCTTGAAGTGGGCGCATCCATCCGCGAACGCTACAAGGCAATGGCCAAGCAATGTCCCGACCGGCTGCTCTTCCGGGCAATTGAACGGGCCAACGAATGTGACTTAAACTACCGCGAAAGCCGGAACAAGCGGCTTTTACTCGAACTCACCCTGATACAGCTCTGCCAACTGATAGAAACCGGCCAAACAACGCCGGACGATAAAAAAAAAACTTGATTCGACCGCTGCCTGAAGCCCCGGCTCCGGCAGGAACGGCGCCCGCCGCCCACGAACCACAGACAACCGTAAGGGAAAGACAGGCGCCTCCACCGGCCGTTACCACCGGGTTGAACCGACCGCCGAGAAGTACTTCGCTGACCAACCTGGTTGACCGGAAAACGGAGGGCAAACCTCCTCCGCCGCCGCCGCCCGCGCAGGAAAATAGAGTGGAAAACCAACCGTTTAACCAGGAAGACCTGATTCGCTGCTGGGATGCGTATGCCGAAACCATCGAAAAGGAAATTCATCTGAAGAATACGATGCTTTCCTGCAAGCCGGTCTTGCTGGAAAACGCTCATTTTGAGGTTACAGTACATAACCAGCTACAAAAGGAAGAGTTGATAGGCCACAGTCTGCAATTGCTGAAAATAATGCGTGAACAGTTAAGCAACAGCAAAATACAAATACACGTTCGGATTGACGAGACCCACGAAAAGAAACGGGCCTATACGGCTCTCGAAAAATACGAACTGCTCCGGCAAATCAATCCTTTGCTCTCGAAGCTGAAGGATGAGTTCGACTTGTCCCTCGACTGACCGGCCCGGAATTTTCCGGAACAAGCCAGGGCCATCGACGCCGGTTTTCGCTGTTATGACGACGTCTTGGAATACGTACTGAATGAATCATCACTTGTTCCGTCATCGATTATGACCGTTTTATTCTCGGCGGGGATTTTTTCGTACATAAAACCCCGCCTTTCGTACAAAACTTCCCCGCTGTTCGTGCCTTATTGAGGAAATACTTTATTTTTGCCGCTGTTTTTGCGACTATAAATTTTCCATAGATTTTTAAGGAATGTATTTTACGGATCAACATAGAAGAGACTTGTTCTCCGCCTGCGCCACCTCTGCTGCCGCCCTGCTCACGGGCATTTCAGAGGCGGGTTCTTCGGTATTGTTAAAATCCCCCCCCCCCCCAAGACAACATTTAACTTAACGGACGCACTTTTTTTAACTTTCGCCCCCGCCCCTTCCCGCGGAGGCGACCCGTCCAGACGCATCGTATACATATATTATTATAGCAGCCGCGCAAACACGCCCAAAAGCATGTTGCACGTCTTCCGCCCGTTCGAGGCTGCGGCCCTTCGACCGGCATTCGCGCAATCGGCGGTTCAGTATATCCGAGCCCGTTTCGGGAACTCCCAAACTCAAAATAAAAGCTTTTTGACGCGCTGTAAAAGCACCCAAAATCGGTTCGAGAGCGCCCGGACAGGCTTCAACACAGCCTTCGATAACCGGGAAAACACCCGCGGCATAAAAGGCCCCTGGCCAGAAATGTCCGCAAAAAAACAAATGATTTGAATAGAGTAAATAACAACATATTAATAAGTAGTTTTTATGCAAAAAATTGTCATGCTAACGTTGACTCATAGATGTAATCTTGACTGCATCTATTGTTATCAAAAACATAAAACAGCAAAAGATATGTCTTTGGAAACGGCCAAAGCAATTGTAGAGACCGAGGTCAAACAGGCGAGAATGTCAGAGAATATTGACAGCTTACGATTCAATATATTCGGCGGCGAACCTCTTCTCCAATTTGATTTGATTAAGGAAATATGCCAATGGATATGGGAAACAATAGATGATATAAAATGCGAGATGGTGATAACCACCAATGGGATACTGCTGGACGATGATAAAAAAAAGTGGTTCATTGCACACAAAGACAGGATATTTTTAGTTATGTCTGTTGATGGTAAAGACGATGTACAGGAGTATAACCGCGGATGTCATTCATCAGATCTCCCCGTAGAATTTGTATCGAAAACGATGCCTAAGCAATTTTTAAGTATGACCGTATCGCGGCAGTCTCTTCCAAGATTTGCTGATGATCTTATCTATTTTTATGAGCAAGGCTATTTTGTTGAAGGGAAACTGGCACAAGGAGTAAACTGGCAGGATGGTGATGGCAAAATATACGAAACTCAGCTCAGTAAGATTGCAGCGTATTATCTCGAACATCCGAAAGTAACGCCTGTTTTCTTTTTTAAAGATGCGTCGTTCATCCAGTTATTAGGCAGTGAACCTAATGAGAAGTACGCCAAAATGTGCGACGCAGGAGTAGACTTCGTTGCATACGATGTGGATGGTAAATGCTACCCCTGTCATCATTTTATGCCGAATGTTCATGGAAAAGAAGATGTACTGGAAGATTTGAAAGGTATTGATTTTTCAAATACATTGAGGTTTATAGATGATGAATGTATAAAATGTGACATACTTAAGTTGTGCAGAACGTGTTGCGGACGCAATTATAATGAAAGAGGCGATGTGAAGCTCAGAGACAAGAGAACATGTCAGATCGTACTTGCGGAGGCCAAGGTTATCAGTTCGTATCAGATTAAAAAACTGATGCGCGACAGAGATCAGTTAACCTCCAAAGAACTGCTCCTGTTGAAGGCTGCAGTTAAATGCTATCAATTATGTTGCGACTTCGAGCTGAAACTTTACAGTCAGAACAAATAAATAAAACGGAGATGCCGATAGCCGTAAAGTGGAGGCGCAAATTAAAATTATATATTATGATGTCATTAGAAAATGAATTGCTTTTAGAAGCAGAAGTATTGATCAATTCTAAAGCGGAGGAAATCGCTCAAGTTGAATCAGAGTTGAGTCTTGTTCCTGGAGGTTGCAGTGGTTGTGGTTACGGCAGCTGTTAATGCTTTATGATGGTGGGGCGTCTCGAAGCTTCGAGGCGTCCCTTTTTACAACTTAAAACACGAAAAAACATTCAACAGTTTAATGACCCACTGGATTATACCAAACACTATACTGCCCAATATTTTATCCCCTATGTCGGATACACACTATACACAGATATTTTTTCGTCCGCCAAGATTGAATGTCCCAAGAAATTCCTGTCGGATCGTCAAAGGATAGCGACAGTATCCGCCTCAGGATTCTTTTCTGTACATATTAATTTTTGATTCCATGCCCCAAAAAGAGAATAAATCATGGACTGTCAGACGCAAAACAGTTAAATAAACGTAAACACATGCATTTTTTCGC
>JAISOP010000123.1 GCA_031275525.1 Tannerella sp. | reverse complement strand
CGAGGCCTAAAAGACCTAAAAGACCTAAAAGCCTTAAAGAATTCGCTCCATTCCCTGAATGCACAAAACCATGCCGCGCAAAGTATAAACACCGAGTAGGGAGCATTGCGGGTCAGGTTTGCAAAAACGGACGCCACGCGCGTTGCCGGAGCGGAAGCCCGCCCCGCCGATACGGGCGGCGGCCTTGACGCGGGGCCTCCCGAAAAACAGGCATTGACTTCAGTGGATTGCGGGTCAAACCCGTGACGACAAAAACGCTCAAAGGGATTTTTGACACACCCGCCTGTTTTTAAAATATAACAGCGACCATCTGAAATGCCCTCCCCGCCTCATACATAAAAAACCCCTATCTTTACCCCCACAAATCAATGAACGATGGCAAAAATAAAAACAGTATATCTATGTACCCATTGCGGGGCGGATTCCCCGAAATGGGTCGGGAAATGTCCCGTATGCGGCGAATGGAACACATATGTAGAGGAACTCATTGCGAAAGAGCCTGCCTCGCGACGGACAATGTCTGGAACGGAGCGGAACGCGGCGCGGCCGCAGTTGCTGCGCGACGTGACGTTGCGTGAAGAAGCGCGGATGGACATGCAGGACGGCGAGTTGAACCGGGTCTTGGGCGGTGGTCTGGTAAAAGGTTCGCTCGTCCTGATCGGCGGCGAACCGGGCATCGGCAAATCGACGCTGGTACTGCAAACGGTTCTGAAACTGCACGGCCTCAAGACGCTATACGTCTCCGGCGAGGAAAGCGCCCAGCAACTCAAACTGCGTGCCGGACGCCTTTCAGGGCGCGATTCGGAAGACTGCCTAATCTTGTGTGAAACGAATCTGGAACAGATTTTCACGCACGCGCAAAATGTGCAGCCCGACCTGATGATCATTGATTCGGTGCAGACGGTTTTTACGGAATCGGCAGATTCGTCGCCCGGCAGCATCACCCAGGTACGCGAATGTAGCGCAGCCATCCTGAAATACGCCAAGGAAACGGCCACGCCGGTCTTCCTGATCGGGCATATCAACAAGGAAGGCAGCATTGCCGGGCCGAAAGTGCTGGAGCACATTGTGGACACCGTCCTCCAGTTCGAGGGCGACCAGCACTACATGTACCGGATTTTGCGGAGCATCAAGAACCGTTTCGGCAGCACCTCGGAACTGGGCATCTACGAGATGCGTTCCAACGGACTGCGCGAAGTGAGCAACCCCTCCGAACTGCTGCTCACGCAAAACCACGAAGGGCTGAGCGGCGTAGCCATAGCCTCGGCCATCGAAGGCGTCCGGCCGTTCCTGATCGAGACACAGTCGCTGGTCAGTTCCGCCGTTTACGGAACACCGCAGCGCAGCGCAACGGGATTCGACCTGAGGCGGATGAACATGCTCCTGGCCGTCCTCGAGAAGCGGGCCGGCTTCAAGATCGCCCAGAAAGACGTCTTCCTTAACATTGCCGGCGGACTGAGGGTCAACGACCCGGCCATCGACCTGGCCGTCATGAGCGCCGTACTGTCTTCCAGTTTCGACCTGCCCGTTGACCGGCACGTCTGCATGGCCGGCGAAGTGGGACTATCGGGCGAAATCCGGCCGGTGAACCGCATCGAACAGCGGATTCAGGAAGCCGAAAAACTGGGTTTTACACGGATACTGATTCCCCGGATGAAGGGACTGGAGGGCCTGAACGTCCGGATTCAGCCGGTACAGGTAAGGAAAGTGGAAGAAGCCTTCAAACAACTCTTCGGATGATACGGGAACTCTCCCTCCAACTTTCGCCCGAAGAGGCGGCCGGCGAACAAAACCTGATACAGGCCGTCAGCTACCGGACGGGTGACGCGCCGGAAACCATCCGGGCGGTACGGGTGCTGAAGCGTTCCATCGACGCGCGGCAGCGGGCGATCCGGGTCAACGTGACCCTGCGGGCCTTCGTGAACGAAGCGCCCGAAGAACCGGCCGTCCCTTCCGTCAGCTATCCGGATGTATCCGGCCGACCGGCAGTGGTGGTAGTCGGCGCCGGGCCGGCCGGTCTCTTTGCCGCGCTGCGTCTGATTGAGCGGGGACTGCGTCCCGTCGTCATCGAACGGGGCAAGGACGTGCGGGAACGCAAGAAAGACATTGCCCGCATCAGCCGGGAGCACCTTGTCCACCCCGACTCAAACTACTGCTTCGGCGAAGGCGGCGCCGGCGCCTTTTCGGACGGCAAACTCTACACGCGCAGCCGGAAACGCGGCTCGGTCGATCGCATTCTCTCCATCCTCTGCCAGCACGGCGCCAACCCGTCGATCCTTTCCGACGCCCGGCCGCACATCGGGACGGACAAGCTGCCGCGCGTGATTGAAAATATCCGCAACCGCATCCTGCAATGCGGCGGCGAAGTGCACTTCGAGACCTGCATGGAAACGCTGATGATCAAAGGAAACGAAGTCACCGGAATATGCACGCGGCAAGGCGCCGAGTTCCCCGGGCCGGTCATCCTGGCGACGGGGCATTCCGCCCGCGATGTGTACCGCGAACTGCACCGCCTGCACCTGGCCCTCGAACCCAAGGGAATCGCCGTCGGCGTACGCCTGGAACATTCGCAGGCGCTGATCGACCGTATCCGTTACCACCGTCCGGAAGGCCGGGGCGACCTGCTGCCGGCGGCCGAATACCGCTTTGCGACGCAGGCCGGCGGACGGGGTGTCTATTCCTTCTGCATGTGTCCCGGCGGATTCGTCATACCGGCCGCGAGCGCTCCCGGGCAGGTAGTGGTCAACGGCATGTCGCCCGCCGCCCGGCATTCGCCCTGGGCCAATGCCGGCATGGTCGTTGAGATACGCCCGGAAGACCTGGCAGGCCTGGCGCTGCACGGCTCCCCTACCCCATCGCCTTCACCGCTGGCGCTGATGCTCTTTCAGGAACAACTGGAACAACTGTGCCGGCTCCGGGGCGGGCAGGGACAAACGGCGCCGGCACAGCGGATGACGGACTTCCTGCAACGCCGTCTTTCGGCCTCGCTGCCCGCCGCTTCCTACACGCCGGGGCTTCTCTCCTCCCCGCTGCACGAATGGATGCCGGAATACATCGTCACGCGCCTGCAGGCCGGATTCCGTCAGTTCGACAACGTCTCCCGCGGTTTCCTGACAAGCGAAGCCGTGATGATGGCCGTGGAAACGCGCACCTCCTCGCCCGTACGCATCCTGCGCGACGGCGAGACTTTTTGCCATGTCAAGCTGAAAGGCCTCTACCCCTGCGGCGAAGGCGCCGGGTATGCCGGCGGCATTGTCTCCGCCGCCATCGACGGCGAAAACTGCGCCGAGCGCGTCGTGCCAGCCGCTCAGTCGAAGCTGTAAAAATCAGTGTAAATACCCACGTCGAAGCGTCCGTCGGCGATGCTTTCCGGTTTGCCGTTTGCCAGGAACTGCAAGTCGAAGTTGCCGGACAGAATCACCCGGTTTTCCTTTTCGTCAATACGCAACAACTGTGCACGCCGGAACGTCAGGTGCCCCTTAATCGGTGTCACGGTCAGGCCCGTTTGGTCCGTCCGCTCTATGTTCACCTCACAGGACGCGTCGGCCAGGTCGATGACCCGTCCGTGCAAAGCCACCAAATCCCTGTACTCATACATCGGTTCGGCGGGAAAGGAAACCGTCAGCGTCATGGTTTCGGGATAGAGACTGTCGTAATAGCCATACGTATCCTCGCCCAGGATACCCGCCAGGGAAAAATGCAACCGTCCTTCCCAATGCGTTATTTTACAGGGCACAATACTTTTGTGAACAAAGAAATAAAGCCGTTCGTATTTTGCCCCGAAAGAATTGTATCCCCATTCGGTGTAGGCCGGCAGGTTCGAATCGTGGTCATCGCGAATAAAAATCGTACGCTCTATGTCCGAACATGCAGAGAGCAGTGCGAGCAGACAGGCGGGGAGGATTAAATTTGTTTTCATAAAGGTTCTGTTTTCGTGTTTAGTGAATATAGAAAAGTTAATTTGAACCGATAGGCGCCATTGGTCCCAGTGGAATTTGTACCGTAAGAGCAGCGCCCGGTCCCGACGCTGATTTAGAAAAGGAGGATACGCCGGACTGGAGCAACATCCCCGGGAGATGAAATTCCAGATTGAACCAGGGAGTGTGCCCCGTCCTGTACCTTCCGATCTTGAACCCAAGGGCGGGATATACGTACACATGGAACCTGTCCGGCTCGCCGATTTCCTCATCGACCCTTCCGGCGTATTTGTCCATGGACGGCTCTCCGAACACCACATCGTTGTCCGTCGAAAGCCTGTAATTGAAAGCGGAGCCGATTTTGAAATAGATTTGGAACGGCAAATCCCGATTGTTGGTAAAAAATCGCAGTTCCAGCGGAATGCCAAGGAAATAACTCTTTTGCGAGAATTTGCGAATCGTCAGATAGTCCGTCAGCAAATCCTCCTGGCGAACCTTCCAGTAAAAGAAATCACTGTGCGGTTCCAAAGTCGTCAAATAGCGCGAAAACCGGAGACCGCTCGCAATCCCCCAGCGGTTTTTGCCGAAGAAAAATTCAGGTTTGACACCCCATCCCACTGACGTAAAGGCTTGATTCGCTCCATCATTAGAAAAACCGTATCCGTCACTAAGTTCGGAATTAAACTCACGCAACAGCGCCGGTTTTTTTATATCGCCGAAATAAGAATTGACACCCATCTCAAAACCGATACGGATGTTATGCTTTTTCTTCCGGTCAGCCTGCGGAAATCCCGTTTGAGCAGTCAGCAAAGGACAAACGGCAAACAACACAAAAAACAAATGATACGGTAGATGACATCTCATAATTTTATTTTCCAAATTAATAACACCTGTACGCACTTTACATACACGGATAAGATGTGGTTTGAAACTTAAACGCTGCATAAAGCCGGTCGAGGGATGTCCGCATGAATCGCATATTGTAAATTATTTCCCGCACGATGTGCATGGAAACGATTCTCCGAGCGAAAATAGTCCCGCTCGCGAGTTCGCTATCCACACTGATTTTCGGCAAGAACTCAAGTATCAATGTACATCTTCTATACAAAGTAGATATACAAAAGTAGAAGTACGCCCAATTGTCGGCTTCTCGAATGATAGAAATGTAAAGTAACAATGATATACGCGCACCAAGGAAACAATTGTGACAAACTTCGGTTAAACACAAATGTAACCACCATAAATTAGTTCCGAAATACACACATGTTCCAACTTCGATGTAAACAAAATTAATCCGACACATTTCTATCATTAATCATGTAAGACCGTGTTTTTCTATTCAAAATACGATGAAACCCAGATTATTAAACGATCATTCGGGAGTAATACTTCAACTATTTTGTTTACAAATGAATCTTTTCCGGTGAATGTTCGCGAAAAAGCAGATTTTATGGCATGATATACTATTAGAAACCAGTAATTTGACGTATGTTACTTAAAGCG
Source organism: Tannerella sp. (assembly GCA_031275525.1). Classification (GTDB taxonomy): domain Bacteria; phylum Bacteroidota; class Bacteroidia; order Bacteroidales; family Tannerellaceae; genus Tannerella. Next base: position 3,196 of record JAISOP010000123.1, on the reverse strand, counting down.
ATATTTCAAACATGAAAACCTGTAAAGCGGCTTTTTTGGATTTTGGCCGGAATATTATTGGGAACCTCTCAAAACCCCCAACGCTACGCTTCGCTCCGCAGAGAAAGAAAAAGTTGTCCGCGAATGCACGCGAATGAACGCGAATAATTTTATTCGCGGATATTCGCGGACCTTTTCTTTTGTTTCTGCGGAGCATAGCGTAGCATTGGGGGTCTTAGAGGTTCCCAAAATAAGACAGATTCAATCATTCAATTATTCAAAAGGCTCGTTTTTTTTGAATCTTTGAATGATTGAATCTTTGGATTCCGGAAAGGCTTTGCATGTTTCCGCCGTGTTACCGTTTCGTGTCCGAACAGGTTTCATTTTTTCCCATGCAGGAGATACATCACGACGAAAACAATGCCCGTTTTTTTCATGTAATCTTTTCCTATAATCCCCATTGGATAGCGGTGTATGATACAATTCTATCCGTTCCGGCGATGAGTCACTCACCCCTCGTATGATACAATTGTAAACCGTCCGATTTCAATTTGTTGTTACAACAATATACAAACAAATCTCGCGTTATTCCGGAAATAGTGTTATATTTGTAAACTTATTCGATAGATATGAATACAGACAAAATGACAGTTGTTTTATTATAAGGGAAATGCAATGAAAGAGCGAGTTATTCAAGTTATGAACACCAAAGGATTGTCTTCTTCCAAATTTGCGGAAGAAATCGGGATTCAACGCGCGGCCATGTCCCATATCCTGAATGAAAGAAATAAGGTGAGCGCAGATGTGTTGACTAAAATCCTCACGCGGTTTCAGGATATTAGTCCGGAATGGTTGTTACTGGGTATTGGACAGATGCAACGAAACATATCCAATCATCCGCAAATGAAACAAACCGATATGTTTACAAATGTAACATCCGGCAAACCCGGAACTCCGAAAGAATCCATGCCCCGTAAGGAACCTGTTCCGGAACCTGTGAGCAAGGAAACGGTGCCGGGCGATTTGTCGCCAACCGCTACGGTGATAAAGGATACATTTGTTTCTATGGAAACGCCTTCAAAGAAAATCAGCCAAATCATGATTTTCTTTTCCGACCATACTTACGAAGTATTCCACCCGGAAAAAGGATGATGCGGAGATTCAAGGATTCGCTTACCTGCTGACGGCAGATTTGATTGTTTTCACCGCTGCATGTCGCACAGTTTCCTGTAATAGCCATTCCGCTGCATCAATTGGTCATGCTGTCCGCGTTCCACAATCTCGCCTTCGTGCATGACGCAAATCTCGTCGGCGTTGCGGATGGTCGAGAGCCGGTGCGCAATCACAATCGTCGTGCGGTTTTGCATCAGGTTTTCAAGGGCTTCCTGTACCAGCCGTTCCGATTCGGTGTCGAGCGACGAGGTGGCTTCGTCCAGGATCAGGATCGGCGGATTCTTCAAAATGGCACGGGCGATGCTGATGCGCTGGCGCTGTCCGCCGGAGAGTTTGCCGCCCCGGTCGCCGATATTGGTGTCATAGCCGTTTTCCGTGGCCATGATGAACTCGTGGGCATTGGCAATCCGCGCAGCTTCCCGCACCTGCTCCGGCGTTGCCCGTTCGACACCGAATACGATGTTCCCGTAGAAGGTGTCATTGAACAGGATCGCCTCCTGACTTACATTGCCCATCAGTTCGCGCAAGTCATACAGCGACACTTCCCGCACGTCCGTCCCGTCGATCGTGATTTTTCCTTTCTCCACGTCGTAGAAGCGGGGCAGCAAATCGACGAGCGTACTTTTCCCCGAACCGGACTGCCCTACCAGCGCAATCGTTTTTCCCTTCGGAATCCGCAGGTTGACGCCTTTCAACACCCAGTCTTGATGGTAACGGAACCAGACATTGCGGTATTCGATGGCCTCGTTCATCGACACCGGCTTGGGATGCGCCGGCGACTGGATAGGGCTTTGGGCTTCCAGGATTTTGTCGATCCGCTCGACGGAGGCCAGTCCCTTCTGGATGGCGTAAACCGATTTGCTCAGGTCCTTGGCGGGATTGATGATGCTATAGAAAACAACGAGGTAGAAGATGAATACCGATGCGTCAATCGGGCTGTGGTCGCCCAGAATCAGCATCCCGCCGTACCACAGGATAATGACAATCGTCAGCGTGCCGAGAAATTCGCTCAGCGGGTGCGCCATCTGCTGACGGCTGTAAATGCGGTGGGTGATGTGCCGGAAGGTTTCGTTGGTCTGTTCGAAGCGTGCCTGTATCTTTTTTTCGGCATTGAAGGCCTTGACGACGCGCAGGCCGCTCAACGTCTCTTCAATCTGGCTCATCAGGATGCCCCACTGGTTTTGTCCATGCAGTGATTTCCGCTTCAGTTTTTTCCCCACCTGCCCCATTACATAGCCGGCTACCGGCAACAGAACCAATACGAACAGGGTTAGTTGCCAACTGATGAGGATCATCGCCAGCAGATAGATGAGTATCAGTATCGGGTTCTTGAACAGCATGTCGAGCGAACTCATGATGGAGGTCTCGATCTCATTCACATCGCCCGAAATACGGGCAATGATGTCACCCTTCCGTTCTTCGGAGAAGAAACCCAGCGGCAGTTCCGTGATTTTCCGGTTGATCAGGTTACGGATGTCGCGCACTACGCCAGTGCGTATCGGAATCATGGTATAGAACGCCAGGTACATGGCCGCCACCTTGAAGAAGGTCATCACCACCAGCACTACGCCGACCATCAGGAGCGTATAGGTCGCGCCCCGCGTGGAAATCAGTTCGCTGATGTACCAGTAGAAATTGTTGATCATCGTGCCGGGCAGTTCCTTCCAGGATTCCGGGGAGGCCGGATGAAAGTTCCATGCCATGAAATCATATACCTTCTCTTCCACCTTGAACAGGATGTTCAGGATGGGAATAATCAGCGCAAAAGCGCCCAGGTTCAGAACGGCGGACAGGAAATTAAACACAATATTCCATACCATATATTTCTTATATGGCGGAATGAATCGCTTCAGGACACGGATAAAATCTTTCATTTCTAATCGTTACAATATATAAAACACAACGGCCCCGGAATCGCCGGCAGGCAGTGAGGGCAACAAAGATAAGAAATAAAACGGGAGGATTGGGGGTGTAGGGGGGGGTGCATTTCAAATTGTCGCCATGCATTAAGCCGCCCTGCAAGGAGGCTTTTTGAGAATCTCAA
>JAISOP010000057.1 GCA_031275525.1 Tannerella sp. | reverse complement strand
GGTGGCAATGGCGTTGGCGATATCTTTCAGCAGCATCGTCTTGCCCGTTTTGGGTTGTGCCACAATCAGGCCGCGCTGTCCCTTGCCGATAGGCGAAAACAAGTCAACTACGCGTACGGCGATGTGGTCATGTACTTTGGGCGAACGCCGGGCGGTCAGCATGAACTTTTCTTCCGGGAAAAGCGGCGTCAGGTGGTCGAAAGGCACACGGTCGCGCACTTCTTCGGGGGTACGCCCATTAATCCGGTCGATCTTCACTAACGGGAAATACTTTTCACCGTCTTTCGGCGGGCGGATGGCGCCTTCAATCACATCGCCGGTCTTGAGTCCGAACAACTTGATTTGCGATTGCGAGACGTAGATATCGTCGGGAGAAGTCAGGTAATTGTAATCGGACGAGCGGAGGAATCCGTATCCGTCCTGGATGATTTCGAGAACGCCGTATCCGGTCAGAATCCCGTCGAAATCGTATGTTTTTTCCTGTGCTTTGCCGTTACGCGCCTTGTTGTTGTAGTTCACCAGCGGCTGCGGACGGTGCTGCGGCTGACCGTTCGCGGGGGCTTCGGCGCCGGGTTGTTTCTCCTGTTTTTCGGGTCTTTGCGGCGAACTGGGCTGTACGGGAAGCACCTGGTCCAATACGGAATTGGTATCGCTTGCATGTTTGAAAATGATGCGGCCCGGTTTTTGCTGGGACGTCTGGACAATTTCCGTTACGACCGTTTTGGAGGAAGAGTCTTCTTCGACAGGGTTGCTTTCTTCTGCCTGAACTTCCGGTTCGACCGGTGTTTCAGGGGTCTCGGGTGCCGGTTCCACGACCTCCCTGGGTCGCGTCTCTTCCGGCTGAACAGCCGGCTCTGTAATAATCGTTGTAACAGGTTCGGCCGGTGGCGGCGTCTCCTGAACTGCTTTGGTCGGTGGTTGCTGTGGTTGTGGTTGTGGTTGTGGCTGTTCCGGTTTACGAGTCGTTTTTTCGACGACGGGAGTTTCGCTTGCAGTAGTGGCTGCGGGTACGACCGGTGCAATAATGGTTGTCCGGTTCTTCGGTGGACGGCCCGGCCTGCGTGCCGGCTGTACCGGCGCTGTGGTTTCCTTCTGCGCAGATTCGCTATCTTTCGTGGCCTCGGCTTTCCTGGGCCTACGCCCTCTTTGGCCTTGTTTTTCCATTTTGCGTACTTCCTTTTCCTTCTCCTTTTCTATCTGGATACCGGCCAGCGAAATGGCCTGCTCGTCCAGAATTCTATAAACCAAGTCTTGCTTTTCCAGCGATTTGATTTTTTTGATACCTAAACCTTCTGCAATCAGTTGCAATTCCGGAAGTTGTTTTCCGTTAAGTTCTAGAATGTTGTATTTTTGCATACTTCTTTATAAATGGCAATTACACTCTGAAAATGTTTTACAAAACAATACTTTTCATCGTTCTTGCCTCGTTAATAATAAATTATAATTAATTGTGTAACAGGATTATTTTTCTACATTATCGAATTTATCTGTTTGTCTTCGTAGAATAAGACGCGACAAAAGTACATATCTTTTTGAGATTACGAAAAATTGTCGTCACAAAAATTCACAATCAATGCAAATTTCGTCGATGATTCAATCCTGTACCGGTTATCCATGCGTTCGCCGGCAATCCAGATAAGGTCTTTCCCTGAGCAAAGGACCCAAGTCCGTTCTTTCCGGACAAGACTGAACTTGCGGTCGGTGAAGTAGTCGCTCAACTTTTTACGCCCACGCATCCCGAACGGAATAAACCAGTCGCCTTCCCGCCAGGTGCGTAAAGTCAACGGAAACGTAAGTTTATCGAAATCAAACGATGCGACGGAGGGGTTTTTCTCTATTTCAAAACAGTCGTCAATCGCTTTTTTTTGCGTACTTAACCTGACGGGTTGCGTTAGCGAATCATCCGCGCCAATCGTATAAACGCGCTCCTCTTTCGCCGGACAGGGAGCAATTATAAGGAAGTCACGGTCTTTAATAATCCGGCAAGAAGCGTTTGGCGCATAAAAGACTTTTCCCGGTTCGCCCTGCAACGATTCGAAGAGTGATTCGGAAAGTGCCCGCGTGAACCCGTGCGGACGAATAAGTTCATATAAAATGACCTGCGGCGCAGGCGAATGCATTAATTTATAAATGTGGATGTGTTCCGCATCGGGCATGATGCGTTCGCGCTCCTTTTCAATCCAATCCCCGTAAAGTGATTCGATGCCGGAAAGATGCCGGGCTGTCCGCGTGACGGCGTCCCTGACCGAAGGATTCAGTTCTTCCATCAAGGGCAGGAGACGCAGGCGAATAAAATTGCGCGTATATTCGTCCGACAGGTTACTGCTGTCGGTTTGATAAGCCAATTGTTGCCGGGAGAGCCATTGCAGGATGTCCCGGCGGCTCAGCGGGAGGAATGGGCGAATCAGGTAGCCGTTTTTCGGCCGGATGCCGCACAGTCCGCGGATGCCTGTTCCCCGAATCAGGTTGAGTAACACCGTTTCGACGCTGTCGTCCCGGTGATGCGCCACGGCAATAGCCTGTGCCAAATGCGTGTTCCTCAGTTCCTCGAACCATCGGTAACGCAGTTCCCGGGCGGCCATTTCAACAGAAATGCCTTTCCGAGCGGCGTATCCGGCCGTGTCAAAATCTGTTTTGTAGAATGGCAGATGCAGGGAAGCGGCAAGCTGGGCGACAAACTGTTCGTCGCGGACGGACTCGGCGCCGCGCAAATGAAAATTGCAATGGGCAACCAGACAGGCATAGCCCGCACGTGTCAGGACGTGCAGCAATGCGACGGAATCGGCGCCGCCGCTCACACCGACAATTACCCTGTCATCGGGTTGAAGCAACTGGTATTTGACGATGTATGCGCGAATAGAGGAAATCATAAAAAAAAAACAGGAATACAAAATCCGGGATTTGTATTCCTGGCCTGATGCGGCAGATAGCGATTATTGGTTATTTCCTATTTGTTGGTCAGTTCGGGGTCAATCATGATGCGTCCGCAATATTCGCAGACAATGATTTTCTTTCTTAACTTAATGTCCATTTGCTTTTGCGGCGGAATCTTGTTGAAACAGCCGCTACATGCGTCGCGCTGAATATCCACAACCGCCAGGCCGTTATGGGCGCCCTTGCGGATTCGTTTGAAGGCCGTCAGCAGGCGGGGGGCAATCGTTTCCTCCAATTTCTTCGCCTTGTCGCGCAACTTGTCTTCCTCCTGCCGCGTCTCGGAAATGATTTCATTCAACTCGCTCTTCTTCTGTTCCAAGTCACCTTTTCTCCCTTCCAGCAGCGCTTTACATTGCTTGATTTCATCTTTCTTGGCATCAATGGCGACGCTGAATTCCTTGATTTTCTTCTCTGCAAATTCTACCTCAAGACCTTGAAATTCAATTTCCTTTGACAAGTTGTCAAATTCCCGGTTATTCCGTACATTTTCCAATTGTGTCTTGTATTTTTCAATCAGATTTGTCGATCCGAGAATCTTATTTTTCTGTACCAGCACGGCTTTTTTGTTTTCTTCGATTTCCGCCTGATAATTTTGAAGACGCGTTCCCAAACCGGCAATTTCATCTTCCAAATCTTGAACTTCCAACGGAAGTTCGCCCCGGAGTATCTTGATTTTATCAATTTCCGACATAATCAGTTGGAGCCGGTATAGCGAATGCAGCCGTTCTTCAACAGTAAATTCTTTTTCCGTAACCTCTTTTTTCTTGGCCATTTCCTATAAATATTTGACTGGGTTTGATTCTGTATTTGAAATTTTCACGGCAAAGGTAGGGAATTTTTTTGATATGAGATCAACGAAGAGGTCTTTTGTGTCTGTTTCCGTCTCGTAGTGACCGGCAACGACCAGCAGCATCCGTCCTTCCACGTCATAGAAGTCATTGTATTTCGCCTCTCCGGTGATGAACGCATCGGCGCCCGCCGCCAGTGCATCCGGGATCAGGAAGGCGCCGCTGCCACCGCACACGGCTACCCGCCGGACGGATGTTCCGGAAAAATCCGAATACCTGAGGCCGTCCGCCTTAAAAAGCGTCCGGATGCGTAACAGGAAATCACGTACCTCCTCGTTTCCGGACAGTTCGCCGATAATGCCCGACCCGACCCTGTCCCACGTGTTACTTAAGGGGTAAAGGTCGAATGCCGGTTCCTCATACGGATGGACGGAAAGCAACGCGCGGGTAACGGCGCTCCTGCAAAAGGCCGGCAGAATGGTTTCAATGCGTATCTCCCGTTCTCGATGCAGCTTGCCCCTCTCGCCACAGAACGGCCGGGCGTCTTCGCCGGCACGGAAAGTGCCTTCGCCCGTCAGGTTGAAACTACATGAATCGTATTTGCCGATCTGTCCGGCGCCGGCGTCGAACAGGGCGTTCCGGACGCTCTCGGCATGGGCTTCGGGCACAAATACGGATAGTTTCAGCAACGCGTCCTTCTGCGGGCTGAGCGTGCGCACCTGCTGAAGCCCAATCCGTTCGGCTAAGCGGTAATTGACGCCTCCGCAGGCATTGTCGAGATTGGTATGGGCGGCATAAATCGTGAGGTCGTGCTTGCAGGCTTTTATCAGGCAGCGTTCGACATACGTCCGCCCGGTAAGCGACTTGAAGGGCTTGAAGGCCAGCGGATGATGGGAGACAATCAGGTTGCATCCTTTCTCTATGGCTTCATCGACAACGGCTTCCGTCACGTCTAAGCAAATCAGCACGCCGCTGGCTTCCCGTTCCACATCTCCGGTCTGTACGCCGGCATTATCAAAACTTTCCTGTAAAGGCAGAGGAGCAAGACGCTCGATTTCGGTTAGAATGTCCTTTATTTTCATTTTCTCACTGTAATGGTTTGTTTGGTGCAAAAGTAAAGAATAATCACTGATCATGGTTTAAATCGTTGAAATCATGCAGTACTCATAAATTTGGAAGTGGATGAACTTTGGATATTATGTGGGCAGGAAGAATAATTAAGGTATAGCAGATCTATGCCTACCCTGTTGTTTCTCGTCGAGTAACAGCAGGGAAACAGGTGAAATCGGGGCTTTCGTTTGGGGAAAACGGGATTTGAAAACAGCAGGGAAGCTAAATAAAACGTTGAATATGAATTGATTTTGTGTATATGACTTATTTTTTCCGGCGTCTTTTTTCCGGAGGGATCAAAGACGGGGGGCGGGAGCGGCGGTAGATTCCTCCCCGTTCCGCCCTCCTGGGTATCTCCGTCGCCATTGCATCAAAGGAAGCAATCATCCCGCTCCAATGCGCTTTTAGCGTGTGAACGAATTGGGAGAAAGGGTGAATAGCCGCATCGAATGCCTGTTCACACCGGAACCACCAAGAACCTTATGCATGTACGCCGACGTATATAGTGCATCTACGTTGACGTATATAGTGCATCTACGCCGACGTAGATAATGCATCTACGCCG
>JAISOP010000056.1 GCA_031275525.1 Tannerella sp. | reverse complement strand
CAAGGCCTCCAGAATCTCATACGAGGTCATTTCCATCGCGTTGAATCTGTAACGCCGGAAGAGGTAACGGCGCAGCACGTCCGTGATTTGCGTGTGATATTCCTTGTGGCGCCCCTGCTGCCAAAGTTTTTTCTGTCTGATCCGGTCCAGTTCCCGGATGGCTTCGTGGTGGGGCGGAAGCGGCGGTTCCGCCCGTTTGAACGGTACCAGCGAACGGTTGCTGCGCAGGCGTTTCACAATGTACCAGACCAGAAACAGGAGAATCAGCGCAATCAGGATGCCGAAAATCAGCGGATAGTAGTCTGCCAGCACGAAGGGCGGTTTCCAGACGTCCCTGATGTCGTAAAATTCCTCCGGATGGTCGGTATCAACCGGCAGCGTCGAGACTTTCAGGGCGACCTGGTTGGAGTAGACCGTATCCGTTTCGTCAATCACCCTGAAGGGCGGCAGCAGGTAGAGCATCGAATCGAACGAGGTGATCAGGATATCCTGTCTGATGATCAGCCTGTGGTCTGCTACCGCAGAATCGGGCTGCGAAAGCGCCAGAATCTCCACGCCGGGCATCAGCTCGCCGTCCGGAAGCGGCCAGAAGACACGCCTGCCCGTATCGGTTGTGACGGTCAGGTGCAGCGTCGTTTGCTCCCCGATCAGGATATCGGCCGAATCCAGCCTGACCTCGATCAGCGCCCCGGCATAGGTGTGTATGCCCGGCAGCAAAACGGCAAGTCCCGTATACATTAATATTACATGCTTCTTGAACTTCATGACCTGTTCAGTTTCGTTTGTCAAAGAGCGTCATCAGCGATTTCACATAGTCGTCTTCCGTACGGATGGAAACCGAGTCGACCCGGCACTTGCTGAAGGCGCTGTTCATTTCTTCCTGCCGCTGCGTCCACCAGTTCCGGAAGGTTTCGCGTACACGCCGCGACGAGCTGTCGACCCACCGCTCGACGCCCGTTTCGGCGTCTCTGACTTTGATCAGCCCGATCCCGGGCAGCTCCGTCTCGCGACGGTCGTAGACCTGGATGGCGACGACGTCGTGCTTGCGGTTGGCGATCGTGAGTGCATCCGTATAGCTGTGCCTGTCGATAAAGTCGGAAATCAGAAAGGCCGTACTCCGCTTTTTAATGGCATTCGTGAGGTAGCGAAGGGCCTGGCCGATGTCCGTTTTCCGGTTGTCGGGACGGAGATCGATCAGTTCGCGAATCACGTACAGCACGTGGCGCTTGCCTTTCTGCGGCGGAATAAACTTTTCGATCTGGTCCGAGAAAAAGATCACGCCGATCTTGTCGTTGTTTTGGATGGCGGAATAAGCCAGCGTGGCGGCTATTTCGGTCACGACGTCTTTCTTCATCCGGGCAACGGTGCCGAAATCCTTGCTGCCGGAAACGTCGATCATCAGCATGACGGTCAGTTCCCGTTCCTCTTCAAAGACTTTCACGTAGGGACGGGCATAGCGTGCCGTCACGTTCCAGTCGATGTCGCGGACGTCGTCGCCGAACTGGTATTCGCGTACTTCGCTAAAGGCCATCCCCCGCCCCTTGAATGCACTGTGGTACTGACCGGCAAAAATATTGCGCGACAGTCCCCGCGTCTTGATTTCAATTTGCCTGACTTTTTTCAGCAGTTCGCTTGTTTCCATGCTTCCGGTTCCGGTTTTCTTATAATTCAGGGAACTTCGATTTTGTTCAGTATTTCGCTGACAATTTCCTCGGTTGTCAGGTTGTTGGCTTCGGCCTCGTAGCTCAGCCCGATGCGGTGGCGCATGACGTCGTGACAGACGGCGCGTACGTCTTCGGGTATCACGTATCCGCGGCGCTTGATGAATGCGTATGCGCGGGCGGCGGCGGCCAGGTTGATGGAGGCGCGGGGCGAAGCGGCAAAGGCTATCATGCTGGTCAGGCCGGGAAGGTTGTGTTCGGCCGGGAAGCGGGTGGCAAAAACGATGTCCACGATGTAGCGCTCAATCTTTTCGTCCAGGTAGACTTCGCGCACGATCCGGCGTGCTTCCAGTATCGTCCGGGTATCCAGTACGGCTTTGGGCTGGACGGTTTCGCCGGACAGGTTTTGCCGGATGACCTGTTTTTCTTCTTCCTTGCTGGGGTAGTTGATCACGACTTTCAGCATGAAGCGGTCGACCTGCGCTTCGGGCAGGGGGTAGGTGCCCTCCTGCTCGATCGGGTTCTGGGTAGCCATGACCATGAACGGTTCCGGCAGTTTGTAGGTCGATTCGCCGATGGTCACCTGGTGCTCCTGCATGGCTTCGAGCAGGGCGCTCTGCACCTTGGCCGGCGCCCGGTTGATTTCATCCGCCAGGACGAAGTTTGCAAAGACGGGGCCCTGTTTCACCAGAAATTCTTCGCTTTTCTGGCTGTAGATCATGGTGCCGACGACGTCGGCCGGCAACAGGTCGGGCGTAAACTGGATCCGGCTGTACCGGGCTTCGATCAGCGACGCCAGCGTTTTAATCGCCAGCGTCTTGGCCAGCCCGGGCACGCCCTCCAGCAGGATGTGTCCGTCGGAAAGCAATCCGATCAGCAAGGACTCTATCAGATGTTTTTGACCCACAATCACCCGGTTCATCCCCAGCGTAATCGTGTTTACGAACGAACTGTTCTGTTCGATCCGTTCATTCAATTCCCGTATATCTATCGTTTGGTTCATAATGCAATCAATGAATATGTAATTAGTTTGTTTATTCTTGTTATCTCGTATTTTTTTCGAGCACAAAAATAGAACTGTTAAATTGGTCGACCCCCATTTTACCAGTTAAATATTCCTAACCTCCCGCATAACAAGCGTGAGGTTGCCAAGGCGACCGGTGGTGCACAGTACACTGGAACAGCGGTGGGAGCGGCCCATAAAAAGGGGCGGACTTCGCAGCCTACCCCTTCATTCAAACCAATCCATATTTTATACTCCACACGGCATGATTTTGCGCATGGATTAGGAGTTTTCGTTTTGATAGAGAAAACGCTTGATACTTTGTTTGGGCGTTTTTTCGAAGGGTTCCCGGTGGAGATCAAAACCGGCCACTTTGCTGTAACCGGGAAGGCGCCGGTTCAGTTGCTTCAAGTCTTCCCGGATGACGCCAGCCAAATCGTCGTCCGACAATCCGTTATCCTTTGCCTTTTCCCATTCCGGACTGATCAGGGCATGCAAAAGGTCCTTACGTTTCACAATCAGAGATTCAGATACATACGGCAACTCATTCAACAGGCTTTCAATTTCTTCGGGATAAATGTTCTGTCCGTTCGAGCCAAGAATCATTGTTTTGTTGCGGCCACGGATAAACAGGAATCCGTCCCGGTCCAGCGTACCCAGGTCACCGGTACGCATCCAGCCGTCACCCACCATGATTTCAGCCGTCGCTTCCGGATTCCTGTAATAGCCCAGCATGTTGTTCATCCCGCGCACGATGATTTCTCCGGCAACGTTTTCCGGGTCGTCCGAATCAATCTTCACTTCCATGCGATCGACGATGCGTCCCACCGACCCCTGCTTGAACGTATCCCACTGTTCGTAGGCAACTAACGGGCCGCATTCCGTCATTCCATAACCGACTGTGTAGCGGAAACGGATGGAACGCAGGAAGGTTTCGACTTCCTTATTGATTGCCGCTCCTCCAATCACGATTTCAAAACTGTTACCTCCGAAAGCGTCATTCAACTGTTTGCGGATCATTCCGTTGATTATCTGCTTGAAAACAGGCAGTCGATACAGGACACGAACAAGCGGTTTCCGCAATACCGGAAAGACGTTATTCCGGATAATCTTCTCGATAATCAGCGGTACGGCGATAATCAGCGTCGGCCGGTTACGTTGCAGGCTTTCAATCACCGACTTGGGGTTGGGGATACGGGGCAGGAAGTGGATGTGGCATCCCTTGTTGATACCGTTCAAGATTTCGAACGCCAGGCCATACATGTGCGCCATGGGGAGCATGGAAACGAGACTGTCCCCGGGATAGACGAACGGTAGGCGGTCATACGCATACTGTGTATTACTCCACAAACTCCGGTAAGGCAGCATCACACCCTTGGAAAAGCCGGTCGTCCCCGAGGTATAGTTCAGGATGGCCAATTCGTCCGGCTGTTCGACGTGATAGCTGATTTGCTCCGGAGTGAATGTTCCCGGATATTTCTTTGAAAACAGAGCGTCCAACTGCTCGTACACTTGCTCGAAACCCGGTATCCGGCTGTGGAAGGGCCTTCCGTCCTCAATGGCCAGAAAGAGCTGAACGTCGGGCATGGCCTGTTTGCTCAAGTGTTCCCAACTCTGGGCGGCGGCAATGAGCATCCTGGCTTCGGAATGATTCACAATGTGATGGATGTTTTCAGTCTTGAAATCGTGTAGTATCGGCACCGCTACGGCGCCATACGTCAGGATACTGAAAAAATGGATGACCCAGCGTGAAGAGTTACGTCCGACCAGTGCAATCCGGTCTCCCTTCCGGATACCCGCCTGTTCGAAAAGGAGGTGCATTTTCGCAATTTCCCGTGCGACATCCTTATAATAAAAGGTAGGCGCCTTATGGTCCGTTAAAGCCGGAAACTCCCAATGGGCTTTGATACTAAGTTCGATAAGTTTTAAAAAACGGTCGTTCATGAATGATATATCATTTTAATCGTGCAAATATATGCGATTTATTCGGAATAAGGAACTGTCAAGAAATAAACTATCCATTTACGGGTCTGTTTTTCGCATTCCTTCAGCCCGAAAATGATTACATACCCCGGTATGCGCACATTTTCGGGCTTTGTCATGCAAAAAACATTTCCC
>JAISOP010000055.1 GCA_031275525.1 Tannerella sp. | reverse complement strand
ACTGGGTTCGGGCGGTTCCTTCCTGCTCGAATCGTTGAGCGACGCCGCCGTCTCGTTCGAGGGGGACGACGAGCAGGACGGCCCGCTCGTCAGCCGCTTTGCCCTCACGCCCACCAATGGCTATGTGGTACTCATCTACGAGAAAGAGTTTAAGTCGGTGGCCGACGCCAACGTAGCCATCGACCAAATCTCGGCCATCGAAAGCGCTCCGGCGGGCGTGGAAGGCGGCTATGCCCTGATGCTCTACAACCAGGAGCACGGCACGAATTATATCCTCTCGCAGGACGGGAAGAATACCGCCCTGGGCGGCGCTTATTTCGCCCGCGCACTGGGATATTTCTATCTCGTCCAGCTATGGGGCGAGGCGCCGCTGTACACCGACAGCAAGAACGCAACCGGCGGGTCGCCCGCTTCCGTCAACGCGATTTATGCCCAGGTGGAAAAAGACCTCAAGCTGGCCGAAGAGCTGCTGCCGGACGAATACGGCGCAAAGACCTATCCGACCAAGCTGGTGGCCGACGCCCTGCTGTCGAAGGTGTACCTCACGTGGGCCTCGGCGGTGGACGAGGGCGGTAACACCGTGCCCGCGGGCGACGCCGACATTACCTTTGTTGCCTCCAAGCTTTCGGCCGCCGTAACCTATGCCGACAAGGTGATCAACAGCGGGACGTACGCCCTCGAAAAGGACTTCCTCAAGACGCAGCCCGGACGGAACAACAAAAACAGCGTCGAGCATATCTACAATATTCCCTACGTATTGGGAGAGGACGGGCCGAACGACGGCGGGAACCATCAGGCGCATTGTGCCTTCTCGTACGGTTTCGGCGTCAACCCCGACGAAAGCCCGACCCACATCGGCCCGGCTTCCTTCAGCCTGTGGCTGGAGTGGGACGGCGATCATCCCCAAAAACAGTATGACCGCCGGCGCGAATTTTCCTACGCTTCCTACCTCCGTAGCGCCGACAACAAGCAGAGCTACGAGTTTACGCCCGCCACCGGATGGCTCCCCATCTTCGGCAAAGGCATCGACCGCACCTATCCCCGCGGCGCCGACGTCGGCCCCTACGAGCGCGACATGGACCGCCTGGAAATCCGGTATGCCGACGTGCTGCTCACCAAAGCGGAGGCGCTGATCGAGGGCAACCGGCAGCTCGACGAGGCCAAAGAGCTTATCAACACCATCCGCCGGCGTGCATACAACGTGGGTGAGTTTGCCGACGCGTCGATCAATCCCAACGACCTGCAACCGGGCATCTCCGCACCCGCGCCCGACGCCGCGATCCCGGCCAACGACCTGACGGCGGAGGATATCGAAATCACGGTCTCCGACCAGGCCGGCCTGCGTGCGGCGCTGAGGCAGGAGCGCGCCAACGAATTTGTGTACGAGCAGAAACGCTGGCTTGACCTGGCACGCTGGCACAACCTGGTCGCCGTCGTGAAGTCGGTCGAGGATTATCCCGAATACGCCGCCGCCGGTTACCCCACGCCCTACGAATATGCCGGGGACTTATACGGCGCCGGCAAATTCTATGACAAGGTGAAGAAGCATCTTACGGAGAAATACAATGCAGTAACGGCCAATCCCGTAAAATACTACCGCTTCCCCGTTCCGGAAACGGCCCGGGAAACCAATCCGAACCTTAGGCAAAATGCGGGGTACTAATAACAATTTCAACACGGAGTCACGGAGACACGGAGAGTGATCTCCCTCCCTCCGTGTTCTCCCCTGTGGCGCTCCGTATAAGAAGGGAATGCGGAGAGCGCACGGAGAAGACGCGAAAGCGCAGGGAGGAAAAAACTCCGTGTACTCCGTAAATCAAGGCTTCAAGCGCCGACGGAACAGTTGGCTTTAGCGGACGGAGGGATGAGGGCTTTTCACTAACCACTCACCACTCAAAAAAATGAAAAGAAATAGTATTCATATTCTTCATACTACTCAAGGCTTGCTTGCCCCCGACGCGCCTGTCGGGGGCAGAGCAGGCGCATTTCGGTTTTCGATTATGAACGGAAAATATCTCATTCGGCTGATGCTGACCGCCGGCGCCTCGCTATCGGTCGGGGCGGCGAAGTCCCCAAACGCGCCCGCCGCCGACCGGGGTTTGGAAGTGATCAATGAGCGCACCGTCGAGGCTCACCTGTCGTTTCTCGCAAGCGACGTCCTGGAGGGACGCGAGGCGGGGACGCGGGGCGGACGGACGGCGGCGGAATACATCCGGGCGGTGTTGAAAGAGCTTGGCGTGGCGCCTTTTTACGCCGACTATTTGCAGGAGTTCGAGGCGCTCGGCCCGGTGAGGGAAAAGGGGGGCGATTTCGAAGTGCATCCCGACTCCGTTGCGGCTTACCGGCTGGCGGCTTCTTACCGTCGGCTGGCGCTGCAAAACGTGATCGGGTATGTGGAGGGCGAACGGAAAGACGAGTTCACGGTGATCGGCGCACACTACGACCATCTGGGCATCGACCCCCTGCTTGTCGGCGACCAAATCTATAACGGCGCCGACGATAATGCGGCCGGCGTTGCTTCGCTGCTCCAGGTGGCGAAGGCCGTCCAAGCAAGCGGGCAAAAGCCTTTGCGAAGCCTGATTTTTGCTTTCTGGGACGGTGAAGAGGTCAATTACTTAGGTTCGGAATACTTTGTGCTGAATTTTGGGGAAACGGGCCGCATCAAAGCCTACATCAACCTGGATATGATTAGTCGCGAGGGGCTGCTGCCCACGCTCTATCCCCAATTCGCCATCCCCGCGTCCACGGCGGAGAATACGGCCGTCGGACGTCAGTTTCACCTGGCTTATACGGCGGATTATTCCCCGGCTGCCGAGGCCCTGCTGCACGGCATCGCAGAGCGCGGTCTGAGGATCGAACCCAAACCGGCGGTGATCGAACACGGCTCGCGCGGGAGCGACTACCTGGCCTTTTCCCTGCGCAACGTCCCGGTACTGTGGTTTTTCACCGGCCTGCACCCCGACTACCACACGCCCGGCGACGAGGTCAGCGGGGTCGATCTCGACAAGCTTGTCGAGATCACGAAAGCCGTGTACCTGAGTCTCCAAAGCGCCTCCCCCAACCGGCGCTGTCCTCCCGCGCCGTAGGCGCCGCTCCGCGATCTCCTTCTTCTTTTAACACGGAGGCACAGCGAACACGGAGGGTTTTACCCCCCCCAACGCTACGCTCCGCTCCGCTGAGAAAAAAAGAAAAGGTCCGCGAATGTACGCGAATCAACGCGAATAAAATTATTCGCGTTGATTCGCGTGCATTCGCGGACCACTTTTTTTTCCTCTGCGGAGCGGAGCGAGTTTTTAGAGGTTCCCTTTAATATACGCTGACAAACAACGTGCTAGTGGAAAACCGCGACCATATAGAATATGTTCAGGAAAGTAAACAAGAGAGTTCTTATGCACAAAACGTTTTAAGGAAATGGGAGTACAGTGAGGCAAAAGAGCATAGTTCGGGTTCCGACAATAACTGGCTTGTAGGCTCTTGGGGACTTGTTACAACTAAAGAGCGCTATCTTGGCAATACTCGTATAGCGCCAATGACGATTGAATATGAAATTATCGACGAACATACAGCAATAGAAATTGTAACTGTTAATGGACAAACAAGCCGAGAAACACGTACCTTTACTATCGACAACGTCAATAGCGTACTCCAGTTCAGTGATGTTTCAATGCCTTTTAACAAAGCCAACCAAACTCTCAATTGTGGCACTAAAGAGAACCCGTTGTATTTGCGTAAAGAATAATTGAATAATAATAAAGTTGATAGTTACATTTAAATGTTCTGTTGACAAAGATTTAAATTACCTGTAGATGACCATCGCGAACTGTTTCGCACCCGCCTGGCGGATTTGATCAATCCGGAGCATGAATTGGCTCTTCATAAAAAAAGACGAGGCTGTCTCAAAAGGTCAGCCTCGTCTTCATTTTGTCAGATGTACATGTTGAGGATCGCCTCATAGAGTTCCTGCTTGCCGCTGACCTGCTTCGGCTCGCCGTCGCGGGCGGCCATGTTGCGCAAGTCTTCGAGCCTCAGCCGGCCTTCTTCAAACGCCCGGCCCTCGCCGGCGTTGAACGAGGCGTAGCGGGCGGCGCGTAGCGAGCGGTAGTCCGACTGTTCGAGCACGTTCGCCGCCGTCACCAGCGCACGCGCAAAGGCGTCCATGCCGGAGATGTGGGCGATGAAGATGTCCTCCAAGTCGGTCGAACTACGGCGGGTCTTGGCGTCGAAATTCGTACCGCCGCTACCCAGGCCGCCGGCTTCGATAATCACGAGCATCGCCTGGGTCAGTTCGTAGATGTCAATGGGGAACTGGTCGGTATCCCAGCCGTTCTGGTAGTCACCCCGGTTGGCGTCGATGGAACCCAGCAGCCCGGCGTCGGCGGCCGTTTGCAACTCGTGCTCAAACGTATGGCCGGCCAGCGTCGCATGGTTCACCTCGATGTTGACCTTGAAATCCTTGTCCAGCCCGTAGTGGCGCAGGAAACCGATCACGGTCTCTGTATCCGCGTCATACTGGTGCTTGGTCGGCTCCATCGGTTTAGGCTCAATCAGGTAGGTGCCTGTAAAACCCTGTTTGCGTCCGTAGTCGCGGGCGAGGGTGAGCAACTGTGCCAGATGGTCTTTTTCACGCTTCATGTCGGTGTTCAGCAGGCTGTAATACCCTTCGCGACCGCCCCAGAACACGTAATTGGCGCCCCCCAGTGCAATGGTAGCGTCGATGGCGTTCTTGATCTGCGCCCCGGCCCATGCCACGGACGCAAACTCCGGATTGGTGCCTGCGCCATTCATGTAGCGCGGGTGGCTGAACACGTTGGCCGTACCCCAGAGCAGTTTCACGCCCGAAGCCGCCTGTTTCTCCTTCGCCTCATCCACGATTTTCGCCAGGTTGCTTTCGTACTCCGCCAGCGAACGGCCTTCCTCTACCAGATCCACGTCGTGGAAGCAGTAGAACGGAATGCCGATTTTGGTCATAAACTCAAACGCCGCATCCATTTTATACTTGGCGCGGCTGAGGGCGTCCGGCGCATCGTTCCAGGGGAACTTCTTCGTGCCCGGCCCGAACGGGTCGCCCCCTTCGGCACACAACGTATGCCAGTAGGCCATCGAAAAACGAAACCACTCCTTCATGGTCTTACCCCCTACAACCTGGTTTTCATCGTACCAGCGGAAAGCTAACGGATTCCGGCTTTCCTTCCCTTCATAATTGATTTTCCCAACTCCGGGAAAAAACTCTTTGTTACCTATTAGTATTGACATATAAATAAATTAATGGGTGCACGGTACAGGATGCACAGTGCACGACCGGTTATTGAATAGTTTTGCGATCATTATTTCATCATCCTCCCTGTGTACATTTTATGACACAGTTTTTTTATCCTTGTAAACAGCTTTTCCAACGGTTGTACGCTTCCTGATAACGCTCTTTTTCCGAAAGTTCCGGCTCTATGATAGCTAAGCGCTTGAGGCCGGCGAACGCTTCTGCATTAGATGCGTAGATGCCCACGCCGATACCTGCCCCTTTGGCTGCGCCGGCTGCACCGTCCGTGTCATAGAGTTCGATGGTTGCTCCGCTTACGCCGGCCAGGGTCCGGCGGAATACCGGACTCAGGAACATATTGGCATTCCCGGCGCGTATCAGGTGGATGTCCATCCCCATCCCGGCCATGATTTCCATGCCGTACCGGAACGAAAAGACAATGCCTTCCTGCGCGGCCCGGACAATATCCGCCTGATTGTGTATGTTAAAGTTGATGCCGTGTAGCGAACATCCGGTCTCCCGGTTCCCCAGCATACGCTCGGCGCCGTTTCCGAAGGGAATAACGGACAGGCCCTTACTCCCGATGGGCGATTGCGACGCCAGGTGATTCAGGTCGTTATAGGACAGGCCCGCCGGCGCGACATGGCGTTTTATCCAGGCATGGAGGATGCCCGTCCCGTTGATACAGAGCAGGACGCCCAGACGAGTCTGTTCTGCCGTATGGTTGACGTGCGCAAACGTATTCACGCGCGACTGCGGGTCATAACTAACCTGCCCCAATACGCCGTAAACCACGCCCGACGTGCCGGCAGTCGAGGCTATTTCTCCCGGATTGAAGACGTTCAGCGAAAGGGCGTTGTTTGGCTGGTCGCCGGCGCGGTAGCAGACGGGCGTACCTTCCTTGAGTCCCAGTTCCGCAGCCGCGGCCGCCGAAACCAAACCCTGTACGCCAAAAACGGGTGTGATGCGGGGGACGAAACTCCGCTCGAAACCGAAATAATCCAGTACCTCGTCCGAGAGTTTTCCCGCCTTGAAATCCCATAAAATCCCTTCCGAAAGGCCCTCGACCGTCATGGCAATCTCACCGGTCAGTCTCATGGCGATATAGTCGCCCGGCAACATGAACTTGTCGATTTGAGCGTATATCTGCGGTTCGTTATCCTTTACCCAGGCCAATTTCGCCGCCGTAAAATTGCCCGGCGAGTTCAGCAGATGCGAGAGGCATTTTTCCTGCCCGATCGCTGCAAAGGCCTTTTCGCCGTAGGGAACCGCCCGACTGTCGCACCAGATAATGGCCGGTCGTAGCACCTGTTTGTTTTTGTCAACCGCCACCAGGCCGTGCATCTGCCACGAAATGCCGATGGCGCTG
>JAISOP010000054.1 GCA_031275525.1 Tannerella sp. | reverse complement strand
TACTGCCGTTTTCCGGGGTAAACTTGATGGAATTGCCCAGCAGGTTTAACAGTACCTGCTTCAGCCGCAGCTTGTCTCCGATGACGCCGGTGCGGGGAAGTTCCCTGAAATTGGAAATGAATGTCAGGTTCTTTTCACGGCAGCGCAGATCGATAATGTCCGCCACTTCCTTCATCATGGCGCGGAGGGAGAAGGCTTCATTGACGAGAGCGAATTTGCCTGATTCGATCTTTGACATGTCCAGTACATCGTTGAGAATCCCCAGGAGGTGGTTGGAGGCGATACCGATTTCGTCGAGGGAATCCACTATTTTTTCCCTGCTTTCCATGAAACCTTCGGGAGAATCTGCGGCGGAGGCGATGAATTTCTTGGTAACCTCGGTCATCCCGAGGATCGCATTAAGGGGGGTACGGATCTCGTGGCTCATACGGGCGAGGAATTCGCTTTTTGCCTGGTTGGCCACCCGGGCAGCGTCGGTTTGAATCTCAAGCTCGCGGGTCCGCTCCTTGACGATAACCTCAAGCCCCCCGGAGAGCCGGCGGTTTCTGACAAACAGGACCAGAAGGAGGAACAACAGGCAGGTGGTAAGGATGGAAACCCCTGCAAGGTAAGGCATCCGGGCCCGTGCAAGTTTACCCCTGTAGTCGAAAACCCGCCGGATCCAGCGATCGGTGATGGCGCCGGTATTCACAAGGTTCTGTGTTTTGCCGACAACGGAACAGAGGATTTTCTCGTTGATATTGAAACCGAAAAATGAATCGTAGAAATGATCAAAGACCAAGTTTGCCTTGAAACCCGGCTGTTCAAGGTAGTTGGTGATGCTGAGGAGCAGATTGCGGCTTGCCATCAGGGCATCAATTTCGCCCGTTTCCAGTGCCTTGAAGGCATCGGGGTAGTTCCCGTAGGTTTTGATGTTTTGGTGATTTGGAAACCACATGTTGAACAGATCGCTGTAACCGGTTGCTTCAAGAAGTCCTGCCTTTATATAGGGCACCTGATTGATGTTGATGTCTCCGTATTCGGATCGGGAGAGGAGCGCATAGCGATCGGTCTGATAAGGCCTGTCGGTCCAGAGGAAACGGTCCTGCCGTTCTCCTGATTTGATAAGTTCCGTTACCATGCTGGCGGCGCCCCTTTCCAACGTGTCGAGGAGCACCTCCCAGTTGACGTTCGGACTGTTGATAACTATAAACCGAAGCCCGGTAAGGTTTTCTATTTCTTTAAGTACATCAATGGCGATGCCCTGCCAGGTTTCTTCCTGTTCGTTGTAAAAACAGACAGGATAATTGTCAAATTCCGCAACGATGGGAATCATCCTTTCATTCGTATGTTCCCTGACATAGCGGCGCTCCTCATCGTTCAGCAGGGAAAGAGCCTTATACCGGCGGTAGTCGGTGAGACCCTGGCTGTACAGTTCCGTCAGGCTGTGGGTCGCGCCGCTCCGGAGGTATTTCTGCATCACCGAAATAATCGGCTCGAGATCGGGGTTTTGGGTGGTGAGGGAGACGGGGCTGTGGATGAGGGGGAAACAGTCCTCAATAACCAAATCGCCGTAGGTGTCGAAAAATGTTTCCGCGGGATCGTCTTCAAAGAAAGCGTCGATCCCGCCGTTTTTCAGCATGTGATAGGCCGCAGAGTAATCATCGGCAAAGAAGGCTTCGAATGTACCGCCGCCGCCGGGTCTTATTCTATTGTAAGCGGTGGTACCTTTTAAAAAACCATAGCGCGGGGGCCTCTTTTTTGCGATATCCTGCAACGCGTCGCTTTCCGCAAGCCGTATGAATTTTATGGTCCGTTCGGCGATGACATCGCTGGTAAAACAAGTTTCCCCCTGCTCCGCAACGGCGGCAAGTTCCCCGGTAAAATCAATGGAATGGTTCTTCAGTCCGGCAGTCAGTTCATCCCATTCAAAAATGGCGGGCTTGAAAGTCAGTCCGAAAAAACCGGAGAGCCATTCGCAGAACAGGGCGCTGAAGCCTCCCGTATCCCCGTTCTCCTTCCGGAAGGCTTCGACGCTCCGGCTCATACCGTATACAAAGGTTCTGTCTTGAGACTGAAGTCCGGTGATAGCCGCTATTTCCTGCTGGGTAACACCGGGGACGATCTGGTAGGAAGTGTAAACCGGATACCCGGCGGCCGGTTCTTCTTCCGGAGCATCCCAGAGTCTGAGAATCCGGCACCCGGTCAACACGAATATGACAAGCCCCAGAAAGCATTTTCTCATACCGGCATAGTATAACTTGCAAAGCATTTCACCGCTATACCATTTTGCGGCATCCCGGGCCGGGAATTCCGTCAGGCTTCCGGACCGGTTTTGATCGGAACCTGTTCGATGACGGTTACCTTGTAGGCCCGATAACGGAGGGCCCCGTCCCTTTTGCTTCTTTCCATATCTTCTTCGTAGTAATACTTCACCTTCATGCCGGTCTCCAACTCGTCAAAATCTCTGTTGGTCAGGGTGTTGTAATAAAAAAACACATTGTTCCGCTTTTCGTCTTTTATGAATCCGAAACCTTCCTTTAGAGTGAGTATCGTTGATACCGCACTGTTTTTGGCATCCTGCTCCTGTGTTTTTCCGGCGGCATACTCCATGTCGGTGACGACATGCTCCCTCTTTTCCCTTACAAAGAGATCGTTGATAATCTCCTGAGCGCTTCCGCTTTCGATCCGTTCGTGCATTACCACGGGATACAGAACTTCCTCCAGCAGCTGCCGGGAGGTCCTGGTCTCGGACATGACGCCGTTTTCGTTGTAGTAACTGTAGTCCCAGCTGATAAGCATGACCTGGGTTCCGAGGGTATTGAGCTTCCTGACCAGGGGCACATAATCCCCGTCCCCGGCGACAAGAACCAGCACGTCGAAACGTTTGTAGATTGCCAGCTCGTAGGCTTCCAGGGCCAGCCACACGTCGATGCCCTTCTCCTGCCAAGTATTGTTTTCGCTGTACCGCAGGGGAAGGTAATGGGTGACGATGTTCTCCCGCATGAGAATGTCTTCAAAGATGCGCTCGCTTTGTACCTTTTCTCCCATTTCTTTGGCGCTGGAACGGCCCTTGAAATAATGGGCGTCGATGATTTGGCAGTGGCGGATGTCTTCTATTTTCAATATGGAGGCGGTTTCATGGCGGATGAAATCATGCAGGCCCGCGATGCTTATGCGGGATCTTCTTGAGTGTTCATATTTGTAATAATTGCTGACCTTATAAAAATAATAGCCGTCATAAAATATGCCTATCCTGACCAGATTGTTCAGCGGATTGCTCATGATTTTTTTTATACTCCTGAAAAGGGCGTTTTTACATTTTCGGTTTCGAGCCGATAAGGGTAAAAGAAAGGCCGCATTGATACCGTTCGGCGCTTTCGGGGTTGGTGATTTTTTCGGAAACATAATAGCCGACCGATCCGCTGGAAAAATCTTTGGGATGGGCAAAGACGGACGACCATACTTTACCGTCACTGTCTTTTATGGTGATTTCAAGAAATTTGGGGGCCTTGGGGTCCCTTTTGAGAGGTTCGGGCATAAAAATCCTCCTGATACTATGGATAGAGTTGTTCAAAAACCGGAGTTTTCGGACAACTTTGATTAACAGGAAAAGTATAACATGGAAACAGAATGCCGACCACCCGCCGCCGGACAATTTGCTGCGTAAATCCCCCGGACGGAGCCGTCAAGCGTTTTCGGACGCTATGCTGCGGGGTCCTGCGGGGGAATTTGACGGGAATTGCCTTTATTTATGGGCCCGTTCGTTGTATAATCGGTATTTACCGGATCGTTCCCCAACCCCGGACGGTTTCGGGAACGGCTCCAAATCCGGGGCGCCTTCCCGAAAACTGAAATTGCGGGAGGGCCTCCGGCACCACGATTGAGAGAGAGGATGCCATGAAAACGGACGCGCAGGTGCAGAAATGGGTGGACGGGTACGGGGACTGGTTTTTGAAAGAGGGAGTGTTGGACAATGCCCGCATGACCAGGGGGCTGTATCCCTATACTTCGATGTTTTCCCCCGTCAGGATCAACCGCATGACGGTGAAAAACCGGCTGGCGATGGCCCCCATGGGCAACATCTGTATGTGCGACGAGACGGGGCGGCCGAACGAAAAGATGCTTCAGTATTTCTATGAACGGGCCGCGGGCGGGGCGGGGCTCATCACCACCGGTCTCGTGCCGGTCAGCCACGGGCTGGACAATTCGATAACCGAATTGG
>JAISOP010000051.1 GCA_031275525.1 Tannerella sp. | reverse complement strand
CACCTGATGGGATGGGAAGGCACGATGGACAGGTTCGGCT
This sequence comes from Tannerella sp., assembly GCA_031275525.1. GTDB lineage: Bacteria > Bacteroidota > Bacteroidia > Bacteroidales > Tannerellaceae > Tannerella. Next base: position 5,756 of record JAISOP010000051.1, on the reverse strand, counting down.
CCTGTCCGGGTTCCTGTACCCACGTGTGGAACTATGAGGCGGCCACGCCCTTCCTGTTCGGCAGCCTGGCGAAAACCATGCGCGACGTGGAACTGAACTATGCCACCCGCGACGATAACGGACTGATGAACTTCCGCGCCGCGCTGCCCCTCTCCCGCGCGGCCGACGGGACTGCCGCCGCCGCCGACGGGCAGATGGGGTGTATCATGAAGGCCTTCCGCGAGTGGCAGCTCTCGGGCGACAACGCCTTCCTGGAGCACCACTGGCCGCGGGTGAAGAAGGCCCTTTCCTTTGCCTGGACGGAAAGGGGCTGGGATGCCGACCGGGACGGCGTCATGGAGGGTTCGCAGCACAATACGATGGACGTAAACTATTTCGGCCCCAACCCCCAGATGGGTTTCTGGTACATGGGCGCCCTGCGGGCCGCCGAGCAGATGGCGCTGGCCATGAAAGACCGGGCGTTTGCCGACCAATGCCGCTCGATTTTCGAACAGGGCAGCCGGTGGATGGATGAAAACCTTTTCAACGGCGAGTACTACGAACACCGGATCACCGACCCGGAGACGTTCGAATTTTTGGACATGCGGAACCCCGACGTCCGGATTCCCCGCTTCCAGCTCGGCCCCGGATGCCTGGTCGATCAGTTGGCCGGGCAGTACATGGCGCACCTCTGCGGACTGGGGTATCTCGGGAAAAAGGAGCACATCCGTACCACCCTGGCCAGCATCATGAAATATAACTTTACGGAAGATTTCAGCCGTCATTTCAACAACATGCGTTCCTACGTGCTGGGCAGCGAATCGGGGCTCCTGATGGCCTCCTGGCCCAAAGGCCGGCTGGAGGTGCCGTTCCCCTACTTTGCCGAAGTGATGACCGGGTTTGAATACTGCGCCGCCGCCGGCATGATCTACGAAGGCATGGAGGCCGACGCCCTCCGCTGTGTCCGCGCCATCCGCGACCGACACGACGGCGCCCGGCGCAATCCCTTCAGCGAACCCGAATGCGGCCACCACTATGCCCGGTCGATGGCGAGTTGGGCCACGCTCGTCGCCCTGACCGGCTTCCGTTATTCCGGCGTTGACCGGGCAATGACCTTCACCGCCCGTCCCGGCCTCTACTTCTGGAGCAACGGGTATGCCTGGGGTACATGCCGGGTCGAAGCCGGCGCGGCGGAGTTGAAGGTATTGAAGGGTTCGTTATCCCTGGCCTCCTTCCGCCTGTCGGACGGACGGGAAAAGAAACTGAAAAACTTCACGCTCCGCGAAGGCGAAAGCCGACGGCTGGCATGGGATCACAAGCCTCGTTTTTGAACGAGCGCGGGTTTAACCCCATCCCTTTTTTATTCATGTTGAGAACCGGAAGAAGTCTTTTAGGCCTTTTAGGTCTTTTAAGGCTTTTAGGTCTTTTAAGCCTCGGGAGAACCGAACTCCGCGGAGCCGGTCATGCACATCCCCCCAAGAGGCTTTGGAGACAGCCCCGCCCCTTCGGTTAATACCATTTGAACCGGCGCATTCCGGCGATGAAGCAGGCCAGGCCGAAGGCCGAAAGGGCGGCGGAGGGCGTAAGGATTTCCATCCATCCGGCGCCTTCGTTGAAGATACTCCGGACGCCGTCCGTGAGGGCGGTCAGGGGCAGCAGCCTGATGAAATCCAAACTCCATTCGGGAAAGTTGTGGTAACTGAAAAAGATGCCCGAGAGCAGCATCATGGGCATCTGCACGGCATTAATCCATCCCGTGCCGACTTCCGTCTTCGACGTACGGCTCGATACCAGGATGGCGAGGCCGGTGAAGGCCAGGTTGCCCGCCAGGAACAGCGTCAGCAGGGCGGCGAGATTCCCCTGAATCCGGATATCGAAAATCAGCCAGGCAAAAAGGAAGATGATCAGCGCTTCGACAAGGTTCATCAGGATGCGGACAAACATCAGCGCAATCAGGAAATTTGATTTCCTCATAGGCGTGGCCACCATCCGCCGCAGCAGTTTTTGCGACCGGCGTTCGATGATGGTGTAACTAATGCCCCACATGATGGAACTCATTATTCCGAAAGTAATCAGTCCCGGGATCAGGAAGTCGATGTAGCGCACGCCTTTCAGCGTCATCGGTTCGACGGACGCCGGCCCGGCGGACGCCGCTACGGGCGACTGTATCAGGGCGGACAGTTTCATATATACCAGCTGTGCCTGCGAGTTGTGGGGGTCGAAATGGTAGCGCAGCCCGTCCGGCGAACCGGTGACAATCACATCGACTTCGCCCCGTTTCAGCGCAATGATAGCCGCCGGCCAGTCGTTACGGACAAAGTTAAAGGTCGTGTTTCCGAGCGTCTCATCCGTCACTTTCCACAGGATGGCCTCCTGGCCGTGATACACGCCCGGCTCGCCGTAGCGCCTGAGCAGCGTGTCCAGTTCCGGAGGATTCGCGCCTATGGTCATCACCTGATACCTTGACTCGGACGTCTGCGTGAAAGCCAGTCCCAGCCCGATGGAAATCAGTACCGGAAACAGCATTCCCCAGAAAAGTACCTCCGGTTCGCGGATGGTTTCCAGAAACTGCGTCCACGTGAGTTGATACAACGGATGATTTTTTATAGAAGCCATTGTTTCATCGTTTACAGATTAATTCGTGTCTCATCGTCCAGCGCCTTCCCCGTCAGGTGGATGAACAACTCCTCCAGGTTGCGGGAGCGCTCGTCCAACAACTCTTCCAGACGCCCTTCCCGCAGGATTTTCCCCTCATCTATAATGATAATATGGTCGCAGAGCGATTCGGCTTCTTCCATATAATGCGTGGTCAGGATCAGCGTCGTTTGGCCTCCGTCCTTCAGCGTCTTGAGGATTTTCCACAGGTCGAGCCGCGAATGAGGGTCCAGGCCGGTGGTCGGTTCGTCGAGGAAAAGAATCTGCGGCGTGTTCAGCAGCGCCACCGCCAGGGCCATTCGCTGACGCTGGCCGCCCGAGAGCGTGCCGGTCATGGCCTTTTGTTTTTCGCCCAGGCCGGTCAGTTCGATGACTTCGCACACCCGTTGGTCGCCTAACCCAAAGAATGCGGCGAAAAGACGCAGGGTCTCGCGGACGGTCAGCTTTTCGGTGAAACGTGTTTCCTGTAGCGACAGGCCGGTGATTTTGCGCAGTTCCCTTTCCTGTTTTTGCCAGGTTTTCCCCTGAATCAGGATTTCCCCGCGGTCGGGTTTCTGCAAGCCTTCCATCATCTCGACCAGGGTGGTCTTGCCGGCGCCGTTAGGCCCCAGCAGCGCCACAAACTCGCCCGGCCGGATGACCAGCGAGATGCCGCGTACGGCCTGTACCTCCCCGAACGACTTGAAGACCTCTTTTACTTCAATCTGGTACATCCGTCCCCGGTTGATCCGTCAGGAAATCGATCATTTTCAGGATGGCGCGTTGGCATACGGGACAAAAGCCCGCCATGTCGCGCATGGTACAGTGATCCATCGGCCGGTAGATGCCCTTGGCCAGGTAGCCGCCACCCTCGAACACGCCGACCCGCTCCGTATAAGGCGCCTCCGGGGGCGTGGGCACGGGCGTGCCGGCCGGCAGCAGGTCTTTCCACTTGCCGTCGAAATCAACCAGCGTCGTGATATTGGGTTCCCACGGTTCCACGTCCAAGTGGTAGAAATCGTTGTATGCCACGGAAGACTGGAAATATTCGTCGGCCAGGCCGGCAAAGCTGTGTCCCAGTTCGTGAACGAAAACGCGGATCGTACGTTCGTTATCCGCCGTGCCGATGGCGTAGAAGTTATACATCCCGCCGCCGCCGTAGAGACTGGAATTGACGAGGATAAAAATTGCGTCGCAGGGAACGTTCCAGACGGCGTCGCGGACGGACCTCAGGTCGCGCGTGGTCAGGTAGCGGTCGATGCCGAACGTGTAGAAGCCGGCATTGAGCGCCGTATGCCGGTAAACTCCCTCGCCGGCAAGGTCGGCGCCGGATTCTTCGGAAGGAAGATGCACGGCGCGGACATTAAAGTCCTCCTGCCGCCGGTCATAAGGAGGCGTCCGGAACAGGGCCTCGGCAAAACGGTGCGCGTCGGCGTCGAACTTCTCCATCTCGGCTTCCGTATATCCCTCGGGCAAGAAAACCAAATCTACTTTCCCGGCCGGATCGCCTTTCCGCTGAATATCCACCGTCTTCCACGACCTCAACGGGCTGCGGTCGATAGCGGGGCTTTGAGGGTCCACCTCCCACTCCAGCAGGGGAGCGAAGCGATTCGTTGACCGTTCGCGTGCCAGCAACTCGACCGTCACCGGCTGCCGGGGAAAGGGAATGGAGAGGCTGTTGGTCCATGACTGGGTTTGCAGGACGGCCTCATCGGTCGTGCGCCACTCTTCAAACAAGGTATTAAAGCCGCGCGAATAGATCAATTGACCACCGGGAGCATATACCTTAACATAGTAGCCTCCATATTCAAAGGTATCGATGCTGTTTTTCAGCGGCCCGGCCCAGACAGGTTCCTCGCGCAACTGTTCCAGCGCGGCATACTGGCGGCTTTGGTTGCCGCTCAGCGCAAAGTCGATTCGCAGGCTTTTCCGCTCGAACCGGGAATCAAAGTCCTCCTGCGCCGGCAAACCGGGACAGTTGAACAGCAATAGAAAAAGTACCCTCAGGCAAAAAAACAGGCTTGCAATTCTTTTCATCTCATCACTTCATAAAAATTATAACCGGCAACAAAGATAGCAAAGATTCAAGGATTCAAGGATTCAGGGATTCCAAGCCATCCCCCCTTCCTTATCTCTCCGTGTCCCTTTTGGTTTACATTGAGGCACACCCATTCACTCTCCATTCTCAATTGAGGGAATCTTTAAACCCTCCCCACGCTACGCTCTGCTCCACAGAGAAAGAAAAAGTGGTCCGCGAATAATTTATTCGCGGACATTCGCGGACCAGTTCTTTTTTTTCTGCGGAGCGTAGCGCAGCGTTTGAGGTTTTCAGAGGTTCCCGGAAATAATTCGCGTCATGCGCGGGCGGGATTCACTCTTGCGTTTTGTTGTCGGGCTGCGGCTTCCTGGGGGACGGATGCAGGCGTTTTTCGAGTTGGACAAAGGTATAGTCCTTGAGTTTGGCTTTGTCCGTGCCGCGGTAGAGCGCCTTGCCGGTTTTGAGAATCGGTTGCAGGGCGAGCCAGAGGTCGTTGTAGGCATCGACGTCCTGCTCGGTGACGCGGTTGCGTTCGCTTTCCAGTTTGTTCTGCCTCACATTGAGCGCGTCGATGGCAAGGGTATGCTGTTCGATGGCGTCGAGTTGGTTCGCCTGCAAGCCGACAGCCTGCAGGGCAGACAGGTTGCGGCGCAGGGTGGCGAGAAACTCGGCGACGGCCGGAACCAGCGTCTCGGCATTGCCATTGCTGATGCTCTTCCGGACTTCCTTCAGCCCGGCGTCGGCCACGGCCACGTCCAGCGATGCGGCGGCCAGCTTGAGGTAGCCCTCCACCGGGTTGAGCCGTACACGCAGGGCGTTCATATCGGCATAGAGTTTTCCCGTCACCGTTTTGAGTTCCTTGATCAGCGTCCATGCACGCGTCAGTCCCCGGCAGGCGAGTATCTTTGCCCGGACGCCGTCGCGGTAGGAGGTGGTAAACAGGGGCGAGTAGGCGCTGAAATCGTTAATGTCGCGGCCCAAACTCTCCAGTAAAAATTCGCCGATGACCGGCAAATCGCTAATGCTGCATTGAAACAATCTCTTCTTTTTCATCCTAATCCTTCTATTTTAATGTTCGTAATATCGTTTATTTCGTTTATGTTTT
>JAISOP010000024.1 GCA_031275525.1 Tannerella sp. | reverse complement strand
ATGCCGACCAACTCGCCTTTGGTGTTTACCAGCGCACCCCCGCTTTTACCCGGATTGACGGCGGCATCGGTCTGTATAAACGACTCGATTTTATTCCTGTTCGTTTCTCCCGTCATGATGGAACGTCCCTTGGCGCTGACAATACCGGAAGTCACGGTTGACTTGAAACTAAACGGATTACCGACCGCCAAGACCCATTCGCCGATTTTCAGTTGCTCGGAATCCCCAAAGGGAAGCGTAGGCAAATCGGTTGCCTCAATCTTTAACAGTGCGATGTCCGTATTCGGGTCTGTCCCGATAATCTTGGCCCGGAATTCCCGGTTGTCGTTCAATGTCACATCCAGTTCGTCCGCACCTTCCACTACGTGATTATTGGTTATGATATAACCGTCCGTCGAAATAATCACGCCGGAACCAAACCCTACGCGGGGCTGCTGTTGACGGGGGGCGCCGCCTCCGAAACCGAAGAAATATTCAAACGGATCGAAATAGCGTCTCTCGTCCTTTGCCCACTGTGATTTGGCCACAGACTTAATATGCACAACAGCCTGAATGGCCTGTTCTGCAGCGTATGTAAAGTCGGTGTTTTCCGCCGCTACGGAAGCATAATGGGTCAGTTTGACCGGCTGATTGAATGACGCATCATCCATTCCCATAGAGACGGTTTGTATTCCCTTATGCTGGTTCATCACATAAGTTACTGCCCCAATGGAGGTAACAAAACTGATTGCGGCCGCCATTGCGACAATCCATACTTTTTTCCACATTGTTTTCATCTTTCCTCTCATTTAAAATTAAACCTATACATTCTTCTATTCAAACTCCAAAATCTACTTTTTTATTATCTCCAATTCAAACTCAAAATAAGTGCATTTATTAGAGATTCCGGCATTTTTTTGACTCATTTAACGCCGGAATTTAACAATTAACCCTGCTTAACGAAAAGCTATACAGCCTCATTTCATTTTGACATTTGCAGCCGGTCATTTTGTCAGGCCGTCGGTGTGCCGAAAAACATCCGGTGTCCGGGGTGAAACGGGGGACGTACTCCTAAGAAAACATAAAAAGAATGGTATTATTTGCAGAACCAAATATAACCCCTAACTTTGCGTCCACATTAAAAAACAGACTCCGTAGCTCAGTTGGTAGAGCAAATGACTCTTAATCATTGGGTCGAGAGTTCGAGCCTCTCCGGGGTCACAGAAAATAATTAGGATAGTAAGGGGAGCATACGTAACTGTATGTTCCCTTTTTTGTGCTATTTATATGGAAAACATATTGCGGGCAGTTTGTCAAATAGGGCCATGTTTTTTTGAATGGTTACCGGACGACAACTGTGCGGTCGCCGTCGGCAAAGCGTGCGGTGACTTCGTCTCCGACAGACAGCCCGGATGCGCGATTGACAATTTTTCCCTCTTTCAGGATCAGCGTATAGCCCCGCTGCAACACGTAATTCGGCGAAGCCATCTTTAGGAACTGTTCCGTCAGTTCCATTTCCCGGTTGTGACGGTTTACGTATTCCGTCCAGCGGTTTTGCAGCCGCTGTCGTATCTCCGTCAGCGCCGTGCGGCGCGTCATGGTTAGTAACAGCGAAGCCGGCAAGGTGCTTCGCAGGATTTGCAGTTGCGTCCGGTTCCGTTCGATCCGGCTCATGACCAGCGACGGGAAACGAGCGGCCAGCAGTTTCAGGTAAGTCTGTTGCGTAGAGAGCGCCTCCATCACGTGGCTACAAAAGGCCTGTTGCAGGTTGTCTATCAACTTCGCCTGTTCGTCCATCCGTCCGATCAGAAAGGCGGCCACGGCGGTCGGTGTTTTCAGGCGGGTATGTGCGATCAGGTCAACGATGGAATCGTCGCGTTCGTGTCCGATACCGGTGATGAGGGGCAGGGGAAACTGCGCACAATGGGCGGCCAAAAGGTAGGAATCGAAGCAATTCAGGTCGGAAGCCGAACCACCGCCGCGAATCAGGACGACCACATCGAAACAGTCCGTATGCAGACAGATTCGGTCTAATGCGGCAATAATGGACTCCTCCGTCTTTTCGCCCTGCATGAGGGCCGGGAATAATTTCAGGTAGAAGGGATAACCGGCCGGGTTGTTCATCAGTTGGTTTTCAAAATCGCCGTACCCGGCGGCGGTGGGCGAAGTAATCACGGCAATCCGCTGCGGCAGGACGGGGAACGGCAGTTCCCTGTTCAGGTCAAAAATGCCCTCTTCCTGCAGGCGACGGATGATTTCCTGCCGTTTCCGGACCAGGTCGCCCAGGGTATAGGACGGCTCAATGTCGATCACGTTCAGGCTATATCCGTAGAGTTTGTGAAATTCGACCGTGACCTTCACCAGTACTTTCAGCCCGGAGACGAACGCCTGTCCGGTTTCTTTCTCAAAATACGGATTCAGCAGATGAAAGGTCCGCGCCCAGATGGTTCCGCGTGCTTTGGCGACGATTTGCCCGGAAGATGCGTTCTTCTCGACAAATTCCAGATAGCAGTGTCCCGCCGAACCCTGGACGCGGACGTCGCTTGTCTCGGCCTGTATCCAGCAGGCCTCCGGGAACGACCGGTCGAGGGCTTGCGCCACCTGTTCGTTCAGCGTCGAAAGCGTAAAGGCGCCGGTCAGGTCCAAATCATTGAACAGGTTCATTCAGTTCGTGAATATAAGCCTTGTACATATCCGGGATGCCATATCCCCGTTCGGCGTCCGGCTGTTCGGCCTGCGAAGCCGTCCGGCGAATCAGGGCAATCAGTTCCTTGCTGTCGAGCCACGGCAGGGCTTGCCAGAGACAGGCGCTCAGTCCGGCCACAATCGGCGTGGAAAATGAGGTCCCGTTCGTGTAGTGCATGTTTCCGTCGGCATCAATCACGCATACGCCGGAACCCAATGCGACCACATCGGGTTTCACCCGGTAGTCGGCCGTGAACCCTTTGGAGCTAAAGAAACTGAGTTGTTCATTGACGGCAATGGCGCCGACGGTAAGTACATCGGGAGCATCTGCGGGGAACGTGATTTTCTCCCATTCGTGCTGCCCTTCGTTACCGGCGCTGCAGACGACCAGCATCCCCTTGTCGGCTGCCGTCTGCGCCACACGGGTGATCAGGGCGGTTCGCCCGTCAAGGTCGGAAGGCAGGTAGATCGTGTCTGCCATGTCGAAGCGGTAGTATCCCAGCGAACTGGAGACGACATCTACCCCCACGCTGTCGGCATATTCGATGGCTGCCGCCCAGTAATCTTCCTCAATGGGAAACTCGGTGCGCGTGTCTTCGCTTTTAATCAGGAGGTAGGAAGCCTCCGGGGCCGTGCCGATCATCACGCCGGGCAAGTGGGCCGCGAGACAGGAAAGTACCTTGGTGCCGTGATCGTCTTCGCAGAATACATTGTGACCCGGAAACACCACATTGTGCGTGCCCAGCAAGCGGAGCGAGGCAAAGGCGGCAATGCGGTCAACATGCAGAAATCCGGCGTCGATGACGGCTATCCGCATACCCTGTCCCTTCCGTCCGGCATCATGCAGAGGGATCCCGTTCAGCATATTTAACTGGGCGGCGCTATAGCCGTAGGGTTCCGTCGAGCGGTCGCAGTCGGGCGTCAGGGGGGAGGTGTCTTCGCCGCACTCCGTTGCCCTCAAACGGTCCTCCCCCTGCCATACGCACAGGACGGAGTCAACGATCGGCAAGGCTTTCAGACGCTCCACCGACAAACTGTCCTCGCTCTCTACCACGACCGACGCCATCCACTTGCTTTGCGTCACCACCCGGACACCCGTCGCAGCAATCGTTTCAATATGGGAAGAAGAGATCGGCACGTCGGAAAGCGTGATGTCCACATTCCGTTTCGTCCTTCGTTCAATGGCTTCCGCAGACAGGAAGGTCTCCGGCGAGGCGGTCGCCGTCTCCGAAACACCCTTATCCTTCAAATACAACCTGAAACAGTAACTTTCTCCCGCGACGGACGGCCACACCCCTCCACTTAAACACAGGGCTACACATCCCAACCGGATACACTTCCGGCAACTCCTTATCTTCACCTTACAATCTTTATAATTTCGCACAAAAGTAGTAAACCTCCTGTCCTTTCCCGTGCCGATTAAAAAGATTTAACGGGACAGGGTTAGACGAGACCCTCCTCTCCCCATTGGTCCGCGAATGCACGCGAATGAGCGCGAATCATTTTATTCGCGCGCAGTGTTGCGAAAAGTATGCTGCCGTATTAGGGAAGCCGACTTCCCCGCATTATACTGCACGCGGCTTTGTGCATAAACATTTGTGTATGAACAGGAAATTAGTGATGACAGCCGGAAATTTCCCTTGGATAATGGCCGATCTTTCCGGAAAGATTGGGGATTTTTCCGGAAAGAATCCCGGTTGTTCCGGGGAAATTCTTGATTCTTGTTTGATGCACAGTACAGGGAAGGCAGCATATCTGCATCCGTTTACCAAAAGACACTTTGTGT
>JAISOP010000328.1 GCA_031275525.1 Tannerella sp. | reverse complement strand
ATCCTTTCGATCTGTTTGTGTCTCGGTCGACAATTAACTTTACGGAATCTACTCTTCCATACTCTTCCAGAATCTGTTTTAACTCCGGTTCTCTAACCCGATAATTCAGGTTACCAATGTAAATGTTCATAAAAAAAATAATATAAAATAAAACAAATAAGTGAATTAAACAAGGTGTTTTCAAGATGTTAGTCCCTTCATGAACATATTATCATTGCTGAGAATAAATACAAGTAAAGAAAGAACAAGTAGAACAACAATTGTTTTGTGCCGCAAAGAAAGGTATAATAAATGAATATCCAACTTAAATGAATAACTTTTTTGAATTTCAGGTGTGTCTGCTCCAAATGTAAGGACTTGCAAAGATGGCGGGCGATGAATGAATTCCGTATTTTCTTTTTCCGTATCTTCAGTAGAGTCTTAAAGAGAATGGCGAAGTGCGCATTTCTGTGTTTGTGTTTTTTACTAAAACATACACTTGTCCGCGTTTTTCTTTTACCTTTGCGCCATTATTTATGGGATTACTCCCTGTGGTTTTGTGTGATTACCAAATTAATGTAACATGATTTTATTTTTCAAATCTTCTACGCAGGCTGTATGGGCTGTAGAAACACAAGAACCCTTATCTTCCCAAGATATCGGGAAGTTGGTATGGCTGTTCGGTGCGTCTCCCGATGAGGCGGAGAACCTGAAGGGCCGGTACATAGGGCCATGCCGCGAAATGATTACCCCCTGGAGTACAAATGCTGTCGAGATTACACAGAATATGGGTATCGGCAGCATTTCGCGCATTGAAGAATATCATCCTGTTACTTCGGAAAACGCGGACTACGATCCGATGCTGCAGCGTTTGTATGACGGGCTGAACCAGGACTTGTTTACAGTCCGCAAACAGCCCGATGCCATCCTTTACGTGGAAGACCTGGAGGAGTACAGCCGCAGGGAAGGACTGGCTTTGAGCAAAGAAGAAGTGGCATACCTGAATGAAGTGAGCGCCAAACTCGGACGGAAACTTACGGATAGCGAAATCTACGGGTTTGCACAGGTGAACTCGGAGCATTGCCGGCACAAGATATTCAACGGGGTATTCATCATCGACGGGGAAGAGAAAACGGATTCCCTCTTTACATTAATAAAGAAAACTTCGGAAAAGAATCCGGGTAAATTGGTGTCGGCCTACAAAGACAATGTAGCCTTTACGGAAGGCCCAACTATCGAACAGTTCGCCCCGCTTAGCGGAGACAAACCTGATTTTTTCGCCATAAAAGATATACAAACCGTGCTTTCACTGAAGGCCGAAACACATAATTTCCCCACTACCGTAGAACCCTTCAACGGGGCAGCGACAGGTACGGGCGGAGAAATACGCGACCGTTTGGGAGGGGGAAAAGCCTCGCTTCCCCTTGCAGGAACGGCTGTTTACATGACTTCCTATCCCCGCACGGAAGGGGCGCGCGAATGGGAAAGCGTACTTGACCCGCGCAAATGGCTTTATCAAACTCCGGCGCAAATACTGATTAAGGCGTCGAACGGCGCCTCTGATTTCGGCAACAAATATGGTCAGCCGCTTATCTGCGGATCGGTTCTTACCTTTGAACATGCAGAGAACGGAAAGAAATACGGATACGACAAAGTGATCATGCTGGCCGGAGGCGTGGGCTATGCAAACAGGCGCGACGCCCTGAAAGGAACGCCCGGAGCCGGAGGAAAAGTTGTTGTGATGGGAGGAGACAATTATCGTATCGGTATGGGAGGTGGAGCGGTGTCGTCGGTAAATACCGGGCAGTACGCCAGCGGCCTCGAACTGAATGCCGTGCAGCGGGCCAATCCCGAAATGCAGAAACGGGTGGCCAATGTGATCCGCAGCATCGCCGAGTCGGACGATAATCCTATCCTGTCTATCCACGATCATGGAGCGGGCGGGCATTTGAATTGCCTGTCGGAACTGGTGGAAACTGCCGGCGGGCATATCCGCATGGAGAAATTGCCGGTGGGAGACCCTACGCTTTCATCAAAAGAAATCATCGGAAACGAGAGCCAGGAACGCATGGGGCTGCTGATAGCCGGAAAAGATGTGGAACGGGTGAAACGTATTGCCGAACGCGAACGGGCGCCTATGTACGTGGTAGGCGAAACTACCGGCGATATGAAGCTGGTATTTGAACAGGCGGATGGAGTAAAACCGGTCGACCTTCACCTGGAAGATATGTTTGGCAAAACTCCCCGCACGCGGATGGTGGATACGGAGGTAAAGGAATCATTCCGGCCTCTTGACTGCGACGCCTCGAACATCCGTCATTATGTGGAAAAGGTATTGCAACTGGAGGCCGTAGCTTGCAAAGACTGGTTGACAAACAAGGTAGACCGGTCGGTTTCCGGAAAGGTGGCCCGTCAGCAATGCCAGGGTGAGCTGCAACTTCCACTGAGCGACCTGGGCGCCGTGGCTCTGGATTACCGGGGAAAGGCGGGAATAGCCACCTCGATAGGTCATGCTCCGCAGGCAGCCCTTGTGGATCCGGGTGCAGGTTCGGTGCTTTCCATTGCCGAGGCGTTGACCAATCTGGTTTTCGCCCCGCTGTCCGGCGGACTGTCCGGCGTTTCCCTGAGTGCCAACTGGATGTGGCCTTGCCGTAACAAAGGGGAAGATGCCCGTTTGTATGCAGCCGTCCGGGCGGCTTCCGGTTTTGCCTGCGAGCTGGGCATCAATATCCCTACTGGGAAAGACTCTTTGTCGATGACTCAGAAATATGAAGACGGGAAAGTGCTTTCGCCGGGAACGGTCATCATCTCCGCCGCATCGGAAGTAAGCGATGTCCGGCGCATCGTGTCACCGGTCATGCGAAACGAAACAGCATCATACATATATTATATAGATTTTTCTTCCGACCGCCTGAAACTGGGCGGCTCCGCTCTGGCGCAAGTGATGAACAGGCTGGGGGATGAAGTTCCCTCCGTAAGGGATGTGGAATATTTCCGCAACATATTCCAGGCTGTGCAGGATGCCACCGGGAGGGATCTGATTCTTGCCGGACATGACATATCCGCAGGCGGAATGATTACGGCCTTGCTGGAAATGTGCTTTGCCAATACAAACGGCGGGATGGACATCTCGCTGGACTCCGTGGATGAAACGGATATCGTTCGGATATTGTTTGCCGAAAACCCCGGCGTTGTCCTTCAAGTGAAAGATAAGCCGGCGTTTGAACATCTTGTGCGGGAAGCTGGCGTAAAGGCGGTTCTCATAGGCCGGCCGGTGGAAGAGCGCCGCCTGCTGATAGCCAGAGAAGGTGCGACGTATCACTTCGGGATTGACTCCATGCGTGATGTGTGGTATTCTTCTTCCTGCAAGCTGGATATCCGCCAGAGCGGACACCTCTGCGCTGCCGCCCGGTTCGGGAATTACAAGGTGCAGCCGGTTGTTTATACATTCGGCAAGGACTTCGCCGGAACGCTCTCTGCCTACGGTCTGTCTGCCGACCGGCGCCAGCCAACGGGTATCAGGGCGGCTATCCTTCGCGACAAAGGCACCAACGGCGAGCGCGAAATGGCCTACACTCTGTATCTGGCAGGATTCGACGTGAAAGATGTTCACCTGACCGACCTGTCGAGCGGACGCGAAACGCTGGAAGATGTGAACTTCATCGTTTTTTGCGGCGGCTTTTCCAACTCCGATGTGTTAGGATCGGCAAAAGGTTGGGCGGCCGGCATCCTGTACAATGAAAAAGCACGCAAAGCCATCGACCGTTTCTATGCTCGCCAAGACGTCTTAAGTTTGGGCATCTGCAACGGTTGCCAGCTGATGGCTGAGCTGGACCTGCTTTATCCCGAACATGAATTGAAACACAAAATGCTCCATAACGAATCGCAGAAGTTCGAGTCGGGATTCCTTACGCTGGACATACCGGAAAACAATTCCGTCATGCTGTCTTCGCTGAGTGGCACGAAGCTGGGCGTATGGGTGGCTCACGGAGAAGGCCGCTTCTCCTTTCCTTACGAAGAAAAAGCATACCGCATTGTTGCCCGGTATAATTACAGCGACTATCCTGCCAACCCCAACGGGTCGCCCGGCAGCATAGCCGGCATCTGTTCGGCAGACGGCCGTCATCTGGCCATAATGCCACATCCCGAACGGGCAATCTTCCCCTGGCAATGCGGTTTTTATCCGGATGAACGCAGATATGATGAAGTGACTCCCTGGATAGAACCCTTCGTTTGTGCACGCAAATGGATTGAAACAAAATAAATTATTATAGAAATCTAAATTCCAACTTGATGAAAAAGATTACATGCTTCCTGTGCTTGGCGGCAATCTGCGTATTGCCGGTTCGTTCGCAGTCTGTTTATCTCACTCCCCGCGCAGGGCTTAATTTCGCTACAATTACCCGGGCGGATGCAACAT
>JAISOP010000312.1 GCA_031275525.1 Tannerella sp. | reverse complement strand
TGCAGGAATTAGACACCTATGTCCGGTTCGAGAGCGCCAATTCCATCTGGATTGCGGAGGAACTTCCGGTACTGGACGCATTCAAGGAGGTCAACCAAACGTATTTCGATGCCGACGTGCTGGACTTTGACCCCGATGACCTGGCAGGCACGGTGAAGCGAATTAACGAGTGGTGTTCGGAAAAGACGCAGGGGCTGATTCCCGAACTGCTGGACAAAACGGACGAGTCCGTAATGTATCTGCTGAATGCGCTGTATTTCAAGGGTAGCTGGAGCCTTCCCTTTGACAAATCGCAGACAGGGGAAGCGCCTTTCTCCAATTTGAACGGCTCAACGGCAACCCTGCCGACCATGCAGCAGACCGTGCCTTTGAAATATGCAAAGACGGAAATGTTCGAACTGGTCGAACTGCCCTACGGCAACGCGGCGTTCGGTATGGCGCTGCTGCTGCCGGCTACGGGCGTGTCCGTGGCTTCCCTTGTGGAAGAATTGGACACGGCGGCATGGAATAACGCGCTGTCGAAACTTAGCCAGACCTCGATCGACATCCGCCTGCCCCGCTTCAAGGTTGAATACGGCCGGACGCTGAACGAGGATTTGAAAACGCTGGGCATGACGTCCATGTTTAGTGAAAAGGCCGACTTCTCGCTGATATCGCCGTCCCTCCTGAGCGTATCCAAGGTCAAGCAGAAAACGGCTCTGGAGGTGAACGAGGAAGGCGCCGAAGGAGCCGCGGCAACGGTCATCGAAATAGACGTTATAATGCCTTCGGAACCGGTTCAGCCTTATGTGCTGGCATTTGACCGCCCGTTCGTCTATTTCATTAAGGAAAAAAGTACGGGCAGTATAGTCTTTGCAGGGATCATACAAAATTTGTAACATGAAATCACCATACATGCATTATGAAGACAGGCGTCCGTCGGGCGCCTGTCTTTTTTCGGCGTGTGAAAAGATGAAGGGGCTGTCTCCAAAGCCTTTTGGCGTGGCGTTTGTTTTTGCGGGCTTGACCCGCAATCCCCCGAATGTTGGGTCGTACTCGTAGGGGCGTATCGCATACGCCCTCCCTTTCGGAATGGAGAATTGAGAATGGAGAATTGAGAATTAGTTATGAGTGAAAAACGCCTACCCTCACTCCTGTGTAACAAAATCCTGCCGGTTTCAAAAAAGATGGATGATAGCGCCCTTTGCGAAACCTTTGTGCCCCTTGCGGTTAGATATTTTTACCGCAAAGTGCGCAAAGAAGATACGCAAAGAACGCAACATCGTAGGGGCGGGGTTTGCCCGCCCTTGTATCGCATACGCCCTTATTGGAATTGAGAATGTTATTTCCGGCGGGATGTATTGCCTTATTAGGAGACTAACCACTAACCACTCACCGCTAACCACTAATTCGTGACTGTGAGGGAGACGGTTTTGGCGATGGCGCCGCTACTGACGGTGAGGGTGACGCTGCCGGCTTTCAGGGCGGAGACCCTGCCCCAGCGGTCGATGGTGGCCACCGCCGGGTCGCTCGATTCCCAACTCAACTTCATGATGTCGGCATTCGCCGGCAAGGGCCAGAAGGTGATGGTCTGGGAGGCGCCCGCCGTGAGCGACAGGGAGGTAAGCTCCACATAGATGTCGGTGATGACGGCGTTGCGGTCGTAGCTGTCTGCCGGCGGATAGTCCCCGCATCCGGCCAGTATCCCCACAAATAGAAGGATACACAGTCCTTTTCCAAAAGATATTGTTTTCATCCGATTCGTTTTTTCACATTAAACAATTACACATTCCTGCGCATCTCCTCCTTTACCACCCGAAGACCTGTTCCAGCGCGGGGTTCATCACCTGCTGCGTGATCGGGATCGGGCGGTAGTAGAATTTCGGGTTTTCCCAGCGGCGCGGCATGTCGCGGTCCGTGGTGAACATGATGAAGCCGCGCGTACCTTCCGAGAGGAAAAACTCGCCCTCTTCGGAGAGGTAGTACTTGAGGAGGGTAGCCTGCTGCTCCCCGGGGAGGTCGGCAATCGGCCCCAGGTCGCCGGGCGAGGCCAGGAGGGCGATGTCGGGGGTACCGTCGCCGTTGAGGTCGTAGGCGCCCAGTGCGGGGATATACATACCCTGCGGGGCCTGCGCGATCAGTTCGCCGACACACCAGCGGTTGATGTCCTGGAGGCGCTGTCCCTCAAGCGCCAGTTCCACACGGCGCTCGCGGCGGATTTCGAGAATCACGCCCCGGTTCGCGCCACTCACGTTCGGGTATTGCGCGGCCAGTACCGGGTCAACGTCGGCGTTGGCCTCGGCCAGCTTCATCGCCGGCATGTTGACCCGGGCACGCAGCAGATTGAGGCTTGCATCCAGGTCGGCCTGCGTGAGTGTACCCAGCTCGGCTTTGGCCTCGGCATAGCTGAGCAGCACCTCGCCGTAGCGGTAAAGCGGCAAGTCCGTCCAACATGATTGCCAGGTGTTGCCGCCCAGCGTGGCAAGATCGCGGGGATAATACTTGACCGGTTCGTAGCCGCCGTGCTTAATGATCACCGTGTAGGGTTCGGTGGTAACGGGCTTCTTGAATCCCGGTGTGGCAAAGGTTTCGTAGATGCGCGGGTCGCGATTGAGGAAAACTTCCTTGAAGGGCTTGCGGTCGTAACCCGGCTGGGCAGTAAAGCGCGTCCCGTCGGCCATCAGGAAGGTTTCCATCAGGGTGCGGCTCAGGGCGTAGTCGCCGTACAGGTTATGGAAAGCGCTGTTGCCGGTGCCTTTTCCCAACTCGTACTGTGCCATGAGGATGATTTCGGGGTTACTGCTCAGGTCGGCGCTGGTGAACAGGGCCGAGAAGCCGGCCCGCCCGTTGCCCGAAACAGTAAACACGCCGCTTTTCATCACCTCTTCGGCTGCCGTGACGGCCCTTTCGAGGAAGGGGCCGGCCGAGGAAGCCAGGTTCAGTTCCGGGTGATATTTGCGATACGTGCCTTCGTAGAGGCAGAAGCGCGTCAGCAGGGCCAGCGCCGCATAGCGGCTGATAAGCGTCCGGTTGCCCAGGTCTTCCCCGATATATGCCGAGGCGTATTCCAGGTCGGCCCGGATGGAATCGGCCACCAGCGTGCGGGGATCCGACGGCTTGTAGAGGTCGGGATCGGTGGTCTCCAAGGGCTTGTTGTACCAGGGCACGTTCGAGTACTGGGTAATCTTGTCGATGTAGAACACAGCCCGGAAATAGCGCGCCGTGCCGATCCAGCGGCGTAGCTCCTCTTCGTTGCCGGTTGCACGGACGGCGTTGGCGAGGAAGAAGTTGATGCTGCGCAGATGTTTCCAGTCATCCCAGCCATTGGCCACCTCTTTCGAAAAATTGCCTTTCAGTATGACGTACTCGGACAGGCCCATGTCGTTGCGGTGGGCGATGTTGTCCGAGAACGGTTCGTTGTCATAGGTGTTGCGGGGATACAGCGCCGTTTCGTTATAGAAGCCGTACACATAGGTTTCCAGGTCCTTGGCCGTTTTGAAATACCCTTCGGCGGTGAGGTCCGTTTCCGGCAGTTTCTCCAGGAAGCCGTCGTTACAGCCCGTCCCTCCGGCACAAGCGCCGATGAGGGCGATGATACATATATACTTTTTCATCTTACATTCGATTTATGAGTTAGAAATTCAGGTTAAGGCCCAGGGAATACACCTTCTGCAGGGGATAGACGCCGGCGCCGGAGAAATCGGTCTGCGTGTTGGTCAGCAGTTCCGGGTCGATGCCGCTCACTTCGATGTGGTGGAAGGTGAAGACATTCTCGGCGCTGAAGTAGAGGCGCAGGTTTTCGATGTGCCACTGCCGGGTGAGCGAGGCGGGCAGCGTGTAGCCGACCGTCAGGTTCTTGAGCCGCAGGTAGGAGGCGTCCTGGAGGTACCCGGTCTGGGGCAGGGCCAGCTCCTTGTTTTCGGCGATATAGGGCTTGAGGCGCGGCCAGCGGGCGTTGGGGTTTTCGGGCGTCCAGTGGTCGCGGTTCGCAGTGATGGGCGTGGCCCAGGGATTGCCGTAAACACCCCAGAAGTCGTGGTGGTTATGCCCCGGATACCAGTCGCGCTTGCCGATGCCCTGGAAGAAGGCGCGGAGGTCGAAGCCTTTCCAACTCCCCTCGAACGTGAAGCTGTAGGGCAGTCGGGCCTGGTCGTTACCGATGATACGGCGGTCGCCCGGATCGTCCACCGTCGATTTTCCGTAGGTGATCTTACCATCGCCGTTGAGGTCCTTGAACTTGATGTCGCCTTCATAGCTGACACCGGTGCTGCGGTTATCCTCCTCCGAGACGTCGTACTGGTCGATTTTGGCATTGCCCGTCGGCGTGCCGTCTTCGCGCAGGATGAGGTCGTCTTTGGTCAGGAAGCCGTCGGACACCCATCCCCATATTTCGCCTATTTCCTGTCCTTCGTAAAAGTTGGCGTTACCTTGGGGGGCATCGGTGATGCCGCGGGTCGGGTTGTCGTATTTGGTGACAAACGAGCGGCTGTCGGCCAGCATGAAATTCAGCGCCAGGTAGAGCGGCGAACGGTCCACCGTCCAGGTGTTGTTCATCCCCAGCGCGATTTCCCATCCTTTGGTTTTCAGGTTGCCGGCATTGAAGCGCGGCGGGTCGGCGCCAAAGACGGCGGGCAGCGCCTTGCCCTGCACCAGCATCCCTTCCGTATAGCGGGTATAGAGGTCGGCAGCCAGGGTGATACGGTTGTCGAACAGGGCCAGGTCCATTCCCCCGTTGACGGTGCGCACGCGCTCCCACGTCAGGTCTCCGGCCACGACGCCGGGCTGGAACGTGGCCAGCGGCATACTCCCGTTCACCGGCACGCTGATGTTGGCTGCGCTCATGGTGGCAATGTAGGGATAATAGACGTCGTTCCCGTTTGCATCTTTCATGACCTGGTTGCCGAGCACGCCGTAGGAACCGCGCAGTTTGAACTGGTCCACCTTCAGCGATTCGGCCAGGCCGGTCAGGAAGCTTTCCCTGGAGAGCACCCAGGCCAGCGACCCCGAGGGGAAGAACCCGAAACGGTTCTTTTTGGGATAGCGCGAAGTGCCGTCGTAGCGTCCGTTAAATTCCACGATATAGCGGTTGTCGTAAATATAGTTCAGCCTTCCGAATCCGCTCCGGAGCGCCAGCGTGGAAATCGTTTCCGAGGTGGCCGTCATACCGGTAGCCAGTTGTACGGTGGGCAGGCTCTGGCTGATCAGGTCGCTTTTCCGGATGGACGAAGATGTGTAGGTCATGGCCTCCTGGTTGAATCCGGCAAGGGCCTGCAGGTAATGTTTCCCGGCAAACGTCTTGTGGAAGTCCGTGTACACGTTATACACCTGGTAGCTCTTCAAGCTTGATGCGGTCGTGGCATAGACCGAAGAGCGGAAGGCGTTGTTGCCCAAATCGGTAAAGGCGGGCGAAAGGGGCCGGTCGGGTCCTTCGCGGTAATATACGGGGAAATGGCTGCCGCGGGTCTGCCCGTTGGTAAAGCGGAAGTTGGCATCGGCCTTGATGTTCCAGACGTCTTTGATCAGGTCGAAGGCCGTATTCAGGGACAACTGCGTTTCGTTGTTTTTTGAAACACTCCTGCCGCCTTCCGTGGGCAAGCCGATCAGGTAGGCGCCGGCCACGGTGTACGTCCCGTCGGGATTGATCAGGCTGCGCAGCGCCGAGCGGCTGACGTAGTAGAAATACCAGTCGTTGCCGGATTCGGGCATGTCGTAGTTGCTGTAGTTGAACGACATGTTGGCGCCTGCCTGCCAGCGGGACGTGAGGTTGTAGCTACCGTTCGCACGCAGGTTGAGGCGGTCGTAGATATCGTTTCCGTAGCGCATCACGCCTTCCTGACGGTAATAGCCGCCGCTGACGGTATAGCTCATCCGGTCGTTCCGGTTGGCAATCCGCAGATTGCCCGTGTAGGTGGGCGACAGTTGCCGGAGCAGTACCGAGTTCCAGTCCACATTATCCCAGTAGGCCCAGTTGCCGGCGCCATAGAGTCCCTGCCGTTTGTTGACGACCGCCGCCGGATAGAGTTCGGGGTGCTCCGAGCGCAGCCGCCCGTATTCCAGTTCTTCGGCCGTGAAGAGGGGATTGCGCGTGGAGGAGGGATTTTGCAGCGTCATCACCTCATAGACGTCGGTCACCAGATCGGGCACATACCCCAGCGCACGAAATCCCGCGTTGCCTTCAAACGAGACTTCCAGCTTTTCCCTGCGAGCCTGCCGGGTGGTAATCAGCACGACGCCGAAAGAGGCCCGTCCGCCGTAGATGGCGGCCGAAGCGGCATCTTTGAGGATCGACACGCTTTCAATATCTTCCGGATTGATGCGCGACAGTTCGTCGGGCAAGACGGGCACATTATCGACCAGAATCAACGCGCTGCCGCCGTTGATGGACGTGAACCCGCGGATGTTGATGTCCGGCGCACTGGTGGCGCGGCCGGTAATCTGCGAGATATTCACATTGGCCGCCAGCCCCTGCAACGCCTGATTGGTGTTGGTCACCGGGCGCCCGGCCAGATCCTTAGCCGATACGGCTTGCACAGCGCCCGAAAGGTTCGCCTTCTTCTGTACGCCGTAGCCCACAACCACCACTTCCTCCAGCGCAAGGCTGCTCTCGCTCAGTTTCACGTCGATGCGCGTCTGCGAGCCGACCGTGATTTCCTGCGTTTCAAACCCGACGAAGGAAAAGACCAGCACGGCGCTACCATCCGGTACATTCACCGTATATCGCCCGTTGGCGTCGGTGATCACGCCCAAAGCTGTTCCCTTCAGGGCGATGCTCACGCCCGGCAGCGGTTCGTTGCCGTCGTCGGTCACGATGCCCGTCACCGTTTGCTGTTGCTGTGCAACGGAGGAGGTAATGCCTTCCCCCGTCTTCGGATATACCTCCGCCTTTGCCGGGGAGGCAGACGCCATCCACGCGACGGTCGATAACGCCAACAAAATAAAAACTCTTTCTGCTGTTTTCAGCAGTCTCTTTTTACAGTCTGTCAAGAGCCTGTCAGACTTCCATTGAATTAAAATTCTTTCCATACATTTGGTTTTTGATAAATAAACAGTAATAACTTGTCAACGGTTTGATACAGCCTGCCCCGAATAAAGGTCTGCCGTGTTGAATCATATTACGAGGTATTGTACATGGCGATCAAAGTTTCAGTTAAACAAAAGTTGCCCCCGGTTGCCGGCGAAGGACTCGCCTCCCCGACGTCGTAACGCTGTCCCGGAGGGGGGGCTTACATAAAAAACATTCCCCAATCTCCACTTCTTTTGAAGAAAATGGAAACAGGGGAATAGAATGTATATGATTTATTTTTATATCTATCGCGCGTGCGTAGGAATTAATAGGTAATAGGTCTGCGTCTCTCTCTCTCTCTCTCTCTCTCTCTCTCTCTAACAAATAATTACAGCCGTCCAAATCTTGGCCGTTAAAGATGCCTAAAGCATAAATAGTTATCAATCGAAATGGCATAAACTTACTTTTTCTTTACTTATTCTACACGGGGGACAAAGTTACATTTCCTTTTTCATAAAACAAGACTTTCCCCAGCAAAAAAAAATTTCGCAAACTTACTTTTTTTGATTCTTCTCGTAAAGAACGGCCTTTTCGACAGGTTTCTTTTTCTTTCGATTAAGGAAAACTACTCAGGAAGGGAAAGATTTATAATTTAGGTGGTGAAGCCAAAGCGAGATAAAACTCTTCCATTTTTGGGTTCATTCTTTCTTTGAGAGTTCCCCACAGCGGCCTACGGACGAAGAGGCCGTCCCCTTTCTCTAACCGATCTGTATCAGACCACCATTATCTACGGCACCGTACATGCATTATAGGAACCTCTAAAAACTCCGCTCCGCTCCGCAGAAAAAAAAAGAACTGGTCCGCGAATGAACGCGAATAAATGATTCGCGGATATTCGCGTGCATTCGCGGACAACTTTTTCTTTCTCTGCGGAGCGAAGCATAGCGTTGGGGGTTTTTAGAGGTTCCTTTCCTTCCATAATCATTCACATTTAGAATGAATACTAAAAAAACAAACACTCCGTGAATTTCCTTTTTGCTCTGCAATGAAACGCTTCCGGACGGCCCTCCGGGATTTTAATTCAACCGAATCAAGTTTTGATTCAATTGAATCAAGTTTTGATTCAACCGAATCAAGTTTTGATTCAACCGAATCAAGTTTTGATTCAACCGAATCAAGTTTTAATTCAACCAATCAAGTTTTGATTCAACCGAATCAAGTTTTAATTCAACCGAATTAAGTTTTGATTCAACCGAATCAAGTTTTAATTCAATTGAATTAAGTTTTGATTCAACTGAACCAAGTTTTGGTTCAACCGTCCCGAGTTTCGGTTCAACCGTCCCAACGGTCCCAAGTTTTAAACCAACCGTCTGGGGTTTCCCAACAAAGTGCATGAAAATTCGTCGCAAATATAAACAAATGATTTTACAGTATGACAGAAAACGGTTGGATTTATGATAGAAGGGAAGTATGCGTAAGATATGTTCTCACGCATACGTGAAGGAGGGTAGGTGACTTACTCTACCGGCAATGGTTTGCTGTACAGCGTTGTTGGGGGTTTGTAGGGGTTCCCTCCCAAAAAAAACCCCGGAACCAGGGCTTACGACGGAGCGTAGCCGGTTTCGGGGTTTTTTAGAGATTTCCCTGCAAATCCCATTCCGGGAGGATGGCTGCGAGCTATTTGATCACCACCTTGTATATTTTACCGTCGAGAGTGACCAGATAGACGCCCTGCGGCAGGACAAAGGCCGTGTTGCCGGCGCCGACCGGCTGACGCCTGCGGAGTATCCCGGCTGAGGTATGTATCTGCACCTCGGCCTCCCGGTCCGTCCGCACGTACAGGCGATTACCGTAGGACCAGACCTTTGTGTTGCCTACTTGCCCGTTCGCCACCGACGAGGCGACGCCGGAGATCATCAATGTCAGCGATTCGGTGACCCGCGGGAGAATGACGGTGACGCTGCCGTCCCCGTTCTTTTCCATACGGACGCCCTCGTCGTCGCGCTGGGGGATGCCCGTCGTCACGCTCAGATTCTCCAGGCTGTAATCCGGATCGGGCGTGACGGTCAGGACAAAGTCGCTGTGACTTTGCATCTGGTGCAGGCCGGCCGGCGGAACGGTGGTCGCACCCTCGACTTCGGGAATCGCCACTTCACGCCTGATAGCCGGCCTGCTGTATTCCTCCGGGACAAATTCGTAGGCGCCCAGGTCCACGGTGGCGTTGTCGATCCTGGCCTTGCCTGCCAGGTCGCCTCCGGTAATGGCCGATACCCTGGCGGTGTCCTGCTGCGTCTGCAAATGGACGTTCCGCCGTATGGAGATGCCGAACACATACCGGTTGCCGCCCCTGTCGATGGCCGGGGAGAAGTCATACAGCTGATAAAGGCCCTGCTGCATGTAGCCGTCGTTGTCGAAGCCCTGCTGCCGGAAGCCCGGCGAGGTGTCGAGGTTGTTGCCCCCGTCCGTACCCGTCGCCACGTTCCACCGGCCCCCTGCCTGCGACCCTTCTACCAGGCTGGAAGCGATGTCCGGGACGGATGAACCTTCGTTGAGGATGCCCGGCGCAACGGCCGAACGGTTGCCCCAGACGATGGTGTTGCGCAGGACCGGATGGCTGCCGTTGCGGTTGTACAGGCCCCCGCCTTCCGACGAAGCGTAGTTGCCGCCGAGGGTCACATTGGTCAGCTGTGGCGAGGACTGGCTGTTGTACATGGCGCCGCCGTCGGTCGCCGTGTTGCCGCTGATTTCTACATTATACAGTATGGGATTCCCGCCCTCGTTGTAGAGGCCGCCGCCGTTGTCGGCATTGTTGCCGCGGAAGATGCTGTTGGTGATGCTCACGGAGGAGTTTTGGTTCCTCATGCCGCCGCCGCGCCGCGCATTCCCGCCCTCGACGATGAAGCCGTCCCAGCGCGAGGCCTGGCTCACGCCTTCGGTGTAGATCACGCTGTTGCCGTTGCCGTGCAGGACGGTGGGGTTGGCCGCGAAGTCACGCTCGTGGAGATAGGTCTCCGTGGCCGCAAAACCGCCGTAAACCTCCACGCTGTCGCGCGTCAGGGCATACGAGGTGCCTGCGTCCGGGCTGTAGTCGCCGCGGGCCACCCATACATAATCTCCCTCGGTCGCATTCGCCAGGGCTTCCTGGATGGTCAGGAAGGCGTTGCCCCAGGAACTGCCGTTACCCGCGCCGCCTGCCGCGTTACGGTTGACAAAGAGGCCGCGGGCGCTGGCGAAGATCTCGAGGTTGTACGTGTAGGTCTTCGTGCAGACCAGCGCCCCGCGCGTAATATCGATCCGGACGGATACCGTCTTGGGGCCGATGTCGGAGTAGGCCACCGAGACCGTGTCGGCGGTTGCCGTCAACGGGTTGCCGCCGGGGAAACTCCAGCTCCAGGTGATCAAGTCGGCCACGGCGATGATTTCGGGATTCAGCGGTACGGTGAAGACCTGCGGCAGATTGATCTTTGTGCCCGTCGTGGAAATGCGTTTGACCTGAACGTCGCTGTCGAAGGAATAGAGTACGAAGACCGAATCCCGCGCAATGGTGGAGTTTGCGCCGTAGTTTGTAGCCAGGTAATACATGCCGGTCAGGGGCGCCTGTATATCGACGGAGGTCTGCGTACTGCCGTCGGGGAGGGTCCATTCATAGCTCTGTCCGTCGTGACCGCTTTGCAGCGTGACGGACGGCGTGCAACTGTACACCGTATCCGCGGGGAAGAGGAATCCCCATTTGGCGGTGTAGGTGCGGTTGCCGATGGAGCCAGTCGGTATGGTTACGTTGAGTTGCGGGAACGGGCCTGCTATATCCGTACCCGTCCAGCCGATAAACACGGTGTCCGTTTTGACCGGATGGGTCAGCGTAAAGGTCAGCGTGGTTACGTTATAACTGGTCGGGTTGGGTGGTAAAACCGTAGCTCCACCCAGATCGGCATAAGTGATGGTGTAGGGAGTAGCGGTTCCCCAGTCTGCCTTCAGGGTCAGGTTGGCCGTTGCCGTCGTCGATACGGTAAACGGATTTTGCGACGTGAAGATGCCCAGTTCCGTACAGGTCCAGCCCTGGAACGCATAGCCCGTCTTGGTCGGAGGGTTGGAAACGGTGCATCCCACGCCGACCACGTAATTCACCGGGTTGGGCGAGGAGGGCGCCGTCCCGCCGTCGTAATCGTAGGTGATGGTGGGCTTGGCTTTCACTGTGATGGTAAACGTTTCCGGCGTACCGGTACAGTCTTGGTATTTCGGCGTCACGGTGACGGTGGCGACGGTCGAGCCGGTGGCCGCCGGATGGCTTGCCGTGAATGCCGGGATCGTCGGCCCCGTACCGGATGCGGCCAGGCCGATGGAGGGATGACTGTTGGTCCAGTTGAAGGAGACCTCGGAGGCCGGCGTGGTGGGCGAGATGGCCGTCAGGGAGGCCACCGACTGCCCGTCGTAATACACGGTGTCGGCAATCGCGTTCACCGTGGCCGTGGGATTGACGACCACCAGGAAGGTGTCCGCCGAGCCGGGGCAGCCCTCGAAGCCCTCAAAATACGGCGTAACGACGATGCTGTCCAGCAGGAAGGTGCTGCCGCCGTTCGTGAGCGTCTGCGGGGTGATATTGCCGTTGCCGCTGACGGAGAACCCGGTGAGGTTGTTTTTGTTCTCCCATTTGTAGCGTGTCGGCGAGGCGCCCGTTACCGTCGTGGCGAAAGCCACCGGATATGTATCCGCGCCGTTGCAGACCGTGTCGTTGGGCGTTGCGTTGACTTTCGGCACGGGATTGACAATAATAAGGAAGGTATCCGCCGGGCCGGGGCAACTCTCGAAGCCCTCAAAATACGGCGTCACCACGATGCTGTCCAGCAGGAAGGCGCTGCCGCCGTTCGTGAGCGTCTGCGCATTGATGTTGCCGACGCCATTTGCGGGAAAAGCGGTAGTATGATGCAGGTT
>JAISOP010000293.1 GCA_031275525.1 Tannerella sp. | reverse complement strand
TGATTGAGGGTGACGCGGGTGAAGTTTTTCGACTCTGTGGCATTTGAAGGGAAGGCTCCGGAGATGAAGATGTCTCCGGCGGCGTTCGTCTGAATACTCGTGGCGGCATTGACCGGGTTGGCCGACATGAGATTGTCCGACCGCAATACGGCGCCCCACTGGAAGGCCGGGGTTTGCCCGCGACCGGAAAGGGTTAGCAGGGCAAAGAGAATAAAGACCCCCGCCCTCAGCCCCCTCCCCACAAGGGAGGGGGCAGGGGGCGGGGTCATTTCGGGGCATGAGCATACTTCCCGGCAAGTACGGTGTGTCTCCGCTGGCAGAGATGGTGTGTCTCCGCTGGCAGAGATGGTGTGCCTCCGCCGACAGAGATGGTGTGCCTCCGTCGGCAGGAAGATTTCGTTGTCCGGCTGTGCTTTGCGTCCATTCATTATTCATAATCATCATTTATTAAAAGTTTATTCCAGCAGATGCTGTTATATTATTTGTTGTTGTATCATATATATATCTTCCCTGCTGCCATTGCAGCGACAGGAAGACGGCATAATCCCGTCGGAAGGCATAATTCAGTCTTCCGTCGATTGCGAGGGCTGTCCGTTTGCCGGCCAGGTATTCATGGTTTCTCCGGAGGGCGGGCAGGGAGAAATTCTCCTGTTCGTCGCCGGTCAGGACAATAGCACTGCTTACCGGGAAATAGTGTTTCAGCGCGGCGCCGACTTGAAAGGAGAGTTTCTCTCCGCTTTTATCGAAGGCCAGGCGGAGGGCGGCGGTGAAGTGTTTCCGGCTGATTTCCCGTTGCGGGAGGGTATACCGTTCCGCATCCGCTTCGTATCCGGCGGAGGGCTGCACTGCCCAGCGGAGGGCGGGACGGTAATATTCGCAGAGCGCGGCGGCTTCCAGGCGGTCGATGTTGCGGCGATACTGTTCGAGGACAACGATAAACGGGTAGTTGTTGCTCGCTTCATCACCAAAGATGTTCTCCCGTCCGCTTTTGCGGAGGTGGACGGCGCTGAGGCGGAAAGCGATAGCACGGGCGGAGCTTTTCAGGCGGTATCCCGCTTCCGCTTCCAGAGCCTGTTCCGTCCGGTCGAGCATGTTCAGTTCATTGAGGGAGGAGATGATCTTTTCAAAGAAGAAGCGGCTGTATTTGAAGGAAGCGATAGCCCCGTTCGGCTGCCTGGGGAGGAGGTGGAGGGAAGCGCCCAGCGCGTTTCCGTTGTAATGCGACTGGTCGGCTTTCGTCCGGAAGCGGGCATAATCGTTTCCCAGTCCCGTATAGTGATATACCTTCACGTCGCCGAGTTCGTTGTAGAAGTCGATTTCGTTCTTCTGCTTGTACTTGCGGAAGTGCAGCGCGGCAGCGGCGGCATGGCCGCTGGGGAGACTGATGCTTCCTCCCAGGGAGAGATTGAGGTCGGAGACGATGTTTCGAGGACGGGGGTCGATTGCCCGATATTCTTGCATAGCCCGGAAACCGGCCTCGATGCCCCAGGAAAAGTGGGCGTTGTGGCGGGCATAGCCGCCGGCGAAACGATAGACTTCCGATTGCAGGTTTCCGCCGATCGTGTCTCCCGTAAGGTAGGGATAGAGGAGGGCGGGATCAGATGTTTCATTCAGTTTCAGGTGAAAGCGCTTTCCTCCGGAATAGGAGGCATTTCCCCAGAGAGCGCTTCCGGCAAGCGGGATATAGGAATCGACATGCATGCGGGAGAATCGCTTTCCGTCGCCTTCCTGGACGGCGATGGCATCCGTCTGGTGTTCGTAGTGCGATTCCAGGCGGATTTCGGTTAAGC
Source organism: Tannerella sp. (assembly GCA_031275525.1). Lineage (GTDB taxonomy): Bacteria > Bacteroidota > Bacteroidia > Bacteroidales > Tannerellaceae > Tannerella. Next base: position 8,700 of record JAISOP010000293.1, on the reverse strand, counting down.
GGTCGCTGTAGAGAAAGGGTTTCAGCGCCGGATTGACGGAGGGCAGCGGAAAGAAATCGTAGACGAACGCCTGTTTCCCCGACAGCCGTTGCAGGACGGGGGGAGAGATCGAATCGTTTGCCTCCAGCGCCGACGGGAGCAGAAGCAGTCCGGCGGCCAGCATGATCTTTGTTATCCTGCCATGACAGGTATTCGCAAATTGATTTATCTTCATCTTTATCTGATTCTTAGTGTTATGTTAACCCTGTCATTGCGGCCTCCGAGCCGCAATCCCCTGATTAATGCACTTAACAGAAGGGGATTGCGGGTCAAGCCCGTAATGACAGCGTAACATAACTTTTAGTTTTTAGTTCTTAATCTGTATCCCGTCGCAGGTGATGCGCGAGGCCTTCGTACCGGCAGCATCAATAGCCGTGCCTTGCTCTTCGATGATGGAGGGGATGCACTCGGTATTGAAATCTTCCGACGAGTTGTTGGTATCTTTCAGGAGACGGCGTCCGTCTTCTCTGAGGTACAGCATTTTCCGGCGGACGCTTTTGAAATAACGGGTTTTATCGCTGTCCATCAGGCCGCAGTGCGTCCAGCCCGCGTCGATCGAAGGTGGGAGGACGTTCCATACCCGTTCTGGCTCGACGCTGCAATTCACACCGTCAACGATCCAGCTATTGGGAATCTTGTAGGCCGACTGTGACATGGGGAAATCACCCTGCGGGAGGTGCATGACATATTTATAGGTATAGAAATAATCTTTCAGGAACGTAGCGCTGTCGGCCTCCATCCGGGCGATGGCATACGACCGGAATCCGCGGTTGTGCAGCACCCAAATCGTAGCCGTATAGCAGTAGTACTTGTCGAGGTTGGGCGTTTTGCTGTCGATGTCCATCGTGCTTGGGCTGTTGGACTTGTCGTACCATTCGAAGTCTGCATGGCTGAGGTCGAAGGAATTGGGATTGGCTTGTCGGTGATCCATTCCGTTGTCGCAGATGAGGAAGCTTTCACCGGGTTGCACGGGATGTTCCAGTCCGTTTCCGGGAACGACGTAAACGGCGTGTACGGTAAACGTATCTTCCCGGATGTCGGGAGTATAGTCGTAGGTACTGACGGAAAGGAACTTGCTCTCGAGCAGTGCGATTCCGTCGGCATACAACACCCGGTCGGTATTGTTGTACAGTTTCACGAAGCTATCGCCGTAATACTGGGTGCCTGTGGCTCGGAGCGTTCCTGTGAAAAATATCTCCTCAATGATGAAATCTTCCTTCGATTCGACGATGGAGGTATTGAGGGTAAAGGTGAGGTCGGCATCTCCCGTTACCGGAATGGATTCTTTCAGTCCCTGCAACAGTGTTTTGGAAAGGTAAAGGCCTTTCCGGTAAGTTACTTCCGCGGTATAGGAGCAGTCGTAAAAGCCGTTGGGCAGGCGTATCGCCTCCCCGCGCGCGGGAAAGCGGGAGACGGCTAGTGTGGAGAGGTTCAGGAAGGTGAGGGTGTCGCCCGTGACTTCCGTGACCGATTCGGGAATGTTTATCGTGATCCCGGCGTTGGAATGAGGGATCACGGACGTTTCGTCTGCGCAGGAGAAAAGGAGAAGCGCCAAGGCTGCTAACAGGGGGATTAATCCCCCGACGGTTGTTGATGTTTGTTTACTCCCCTGTGCTGCGCCTTCGGCTTGCGCGGGGTTATTCCTATTGAACTGCTTCGCAGTTCCGGGGAGCAGTTCAATCGCCTCTCCCCCAGTATTCTGTTTATTTTGCATCTTTTAGTTTTTTAGTTCTTCTTTTTTCGTTTTTAGTTCTCTCACAGTTTAAAGTTCATTTCCATTCCGAAATAGGCGTCTACGTTACGTCTGCGGACGAAACCGTTGGTTGTATAGTCCGGCGTATAGTCGAAGAGGCGGTTAACGAAGAGCGCGAGTTCGAGGAAGCGGTCTATTTTCTTGGTTGCCTTCAGGTTGACGTAGCAGGCGACCGGTATTTCGTTTCGGATAAACGCGTCTTCCTGAAAGTTTTTAACTAAGTGTTGCAGATAGGTATCCGTTCTGTCCGTTTCGGTATAGGGATGGAGCTGTTCGTCGTTCACATCCAGGTAGGCGGTGGGGATACCCTGTTTATAGACGCTTTGCGTGCGGATGTACCACATGCACTGGACGGAAGCGGAGAAGATGAAGCCCCATTCCGGCACCTGGGTATCGAACATGAAATTGGTGTTGAACTGCTGGTTGACCCGTCCGTCGTCCCACTCATAGAGGCCGACATAAGAGTGGGAGAGGGTCTGGTTGTTGATGATAGTCGAAACCGTTTCAAACATCGGCCTGCTGTTCGTATAGGTAGAGCGAAACCAGGCTCCGCTGACGGTGATAGCCGTTCGCAGGGGTTGAATCCGCTGGGAGTTGAATTGAAATTCGAAGCCTTCCTTTTTCAGGCGGCTGCCGTTTTCGGCGAAGCTGTATCCCGACAGGCGCTTTTTATTTTCGTATGGGAGGCCTTCCAGGGCGGGCGGCGCGTTCAGGTCTGCGCTCACGATGGCGCTTTCGTCGTAATCTTTGTATCCGAAGGCACGGTAGGCCGACGAGAATCGGAATCCGGAAGTCATGTCTTCGACGAATCCGGCGACGGAGAGGCGGTTATTGCCACAGGTTATTTCCATCCGGATTTCCTGTTTCGTGTTCCGGGCGGGTGCGAGCCGGTAATTGGTTGCATCGGAGATGCAGGTCAATACATTGAAGCGGCTGTATGCCGTGGGATGCCGGGCATCGTAATAGGCGAGCTGCGTGATGTCGGTATAAACCGGTTCGGGATAGAGGTAGCTGAGGGTAGGCATTTTCGTTGTTTTCCCGCCTCCGGCAGCAAGGGCGAACAGGAGGCTGCGGTGGCCGATCGGTATTGCGGGGAACGTCCAGCGGAGATTGACGCGCGGGTCGAGATACGGTTTGGCTTGCAGGAGGTAGCGGCTGTCCATGCCCAGCTGGGCGATCGAGCGCAGTCCGGCCTGCACTTCCAGGGTATGACTTCCGGCTTTGGCGGAGATATAGTCTTCGGCAAAGAAGGAGAGGTTTTGCAAGGCAGGGATGTCGTGGTAGGCCCTGGGGCGGTGATGCCATCCGGTGGTGGTAATCGGGTGACTGAGGTCATAGACCTGTCCATTGCCGAAGTTTTTGCTGTAGTTCCACTCTCCTCCGAGCTTAACATCGTTCCGGATGTTTGCCGGTCGGAACGAGAGGTCGCCTTTCAGCTTGAGGAAAGCGTTCAGCGGCTTCCCGTCGCAGAGGAAATCGGCGATGTATTCCGAGAAGAGCAGTTGTGCATCGTGTTCGCCGGCTCCTTCGGCGGTTGGCGCAAGGCCGTAGCGGGTTGGAGCGACCAGTTTTCGCTGTTCCAGGCGGTCGAACTGGGCGCTGATCGAAGAATTAAGTTCCAGCGACTTGATGAAATCGACATTCAGGAACGACCATCGGAGGTTGTTGGTAGCCTTTAGGAGGTTGTAGGCAGACTTGTATTCATTGATTCCCCCGTAGTTGACATCCGGGTCGTCCTTCACGTCGTCGATAGAGGCCGTACAGTCGATGTTCGATGTCCATTTAAGAATCCGGCGGTGGTTTTTGAACGTCCAGGTAGTCCGGAGTGAAGCATTGAGTCGCTTGTAGTTTTCGAGGTTGTTTCTCGGATCTGTTTTAGCATTCAGGAATCCGGCATCGATGTTGACCAGCAGGTCTTTACCGGGGACATTAAAGCCCTTTCCGGCGGCAAACAGCTTGCTGTATCCGTCTGCCTTGAAGCGTGCGGTCAGCTTGCCTGCTTTCCGTATGGTTTGGATATTGACCAGTCCGCTGGTGAGGTTTCCGTATTCGGCGGAAGGGATTCCCCTGACGATTTCCACGCTTTCGATGTTATCGGTAGAGATGGCACGCATGTCGACGCCCCGGTTTACGGTGTTGCGGTTATAGTCAGGCGTTCCGGCGCCGGTACCCGGATTGTACTGGAGGTTTGCATCGGTATTCAGCGGCGCGCCATCGATCAGGAAGAGCGTACCGAGCGAAGAGATGGCATAATCCGGCGCGATGTATTTATCGCCGTTAGCCGAGAGGTTTCCCGTTTCGCGGAGCTGGATGGTGTTGGCGGCGCCCATGTTGGGGTCTTGGGAGATATTTCCGGGCAGGAGTTCCAGCAGGTCGGTGAAGCTGGTTGGCTGGAGGTGCGACATTGCTTCGCGGTCGATCCTCGAAGCCGAGGCCATGCCTTTGGATTCGGTTGCGGTGACGACTACTTCCCGCAGGACGTTTCCCGCGTCCAGCTCTATCGTGAGGTGCCGGCTGGCGGAGATGGTCAGTCGCTTCTCCCACTTCCGGTAGCCCAGGTAGGAGCAGGTGATGAGGTAGTCTCCAGGGGGGACGTTGCTTAGCCGAAATTCGCCGTTATCATCCGAAATGGTGATATACGTGGCCGTTCCGTCCAGCCGGACGTTGGCAAAGGGCAGGATTTCCTTCGTTTCCACGCTTCTGACCTGTCCGCCCAGGATGATTCCCGGCTGGCTCTGCTGGGCGTAGATGCAATGAAATGAGAGCGTTATGAGCAATGTGCAACATGTTTTCGATCGTATCATAATGGAATGAAATTGATGGTGCAAAGGTACGGGGAGGAGGGATGCAAAACAATCCCCATTTTTAGGTATTTTTAATAGCAGAGCATAGCAAATGGAGCGTATTTGTCATTGCGGACTTGACCCGCAATCCACTGAAAACCAATGTCCTTTTTTCAGGGGATCCCGCGTCAGGCGCGGGATGACAGGCTTTTGAGACAGCCTCATACGGTATTCGGTATCGTTGCCTCTCACCGAACGGTGAAAGACTCTCTCACCGAACGGTGAAAGACTCTCTCACCGAACGGTGAAAGACCCTCTCACCGAACGGTGAAAGACCCTCTCACCGAACGGTGAAAGACCCTTTCACAGAGCGGCGCTCCGTCAGTATCTTGCCGAATACCGCTGTGCGTGTGATAACGTCATTGCGGGCCTGACCCGCAACCCCTGTCACAAAACTACACCGCGCGAGGTATAAGTTCTCCAGCGCCGTCTCTGCACACAAAAAAGGGGATACCGGGCTAAAAAATACCTACAAATGGGGATTGACAGGCCTCAAAGGATGCTCTACCTTTGCAGCCGAAACCCTGTACAGGTTATTCAAGCAATATATTATCATCACTAATTTTTCTATCAGATGAAAAAAAACTTTCTCCGAAGCGGTTTAATAGCCGCAGTGTCAGGCATAGCGTTAAGTTATGCAAGTTGTTCGGACGATTTCGATTATGAATCGTCAAGTGGTCAATATTCCGGACTTTCGGGTTCGGGAGGCGGCGTAGCCGCTTATAATCCTCTCGTGGGAGATTCCGTCCAGCAGTATGCGGGACTGGTCATCTCGAAAATCTATTTTACCGGAAGCGGCTCCAGTATAAGGGACCAGTACTTCCGTATTTCGAACAATTCGGATACAATCATCGACGCTCAGGGTGTGATTGTGTTGGAAAGCAAATTTGTTTGTGGTACAACTGCGTATTACGATTTTTCGGACTCTATCAGCGACAAGAACTTTGTTACGGAAGTCGTCTATCGGATTCCCTATTCTACACCGATTGCTCCGGGCGAATCCATTATTCTGGCTTATCAGATAGCGGAAGTTCCCGACGGGCTTGATTTAAGCGGAGCTAATTACGGTTGGACGGCAGGAACGCCTGATCCTCTGCTGAGTAAGATTTTTTCCTATTCGGCAACGGTTTGGGTGCTGCATAACAGGGGATTCCGTTCTTACGCTATTGGGGCGCTACCTGCGGATTCGACGAGTTTCCTTGCCAATTACAAATACACAGGTACGTACAAATACGATGTGCATAACGACAAGGTAGACACGACCTATGTGATAACCACTACAAATGCCTACAAAATCCCCAACGAATGGATTATTGATGCGGTAAATGTAGTTTCTCCGGTTCCTGCTGAAAGAGTGGTGCAAACACTGCCATACTCTTTGGACAGCGGTTTAACTTACGCCGGAGATACGTCCAACAGTTCTTCTACCGCCCGTTTTGAAAAGGCGGTATCACGGAAAAGTGCAGGAGGAAAATACGTTGATACAAACAATTCAACGAATGACTTCGATGTAAACACTGCGCGTGATCCGATTTTGCCGTAATCAAAAACAATTCCAGGCGTGCGGCCATTGAGCCGCACGCTCTTTTTAAGTACCCACCTTTTTAATTTCACTATTTAAATGAAAACAAAAGCATTACGATTAAGTATATTCATTATTTTGTCGCTGTCCGGCATCATACGTCTCCATGCCGAACGAACAACCTATTATTTTACAGGGAAAACAGACTCCCTTTTTACTGTTGCACGCAACTGGAATACCAACCGGGACGGAACAGGCGATGAGTTGGAAGCAAGCAGTATGACCCAAATAGCAACCGTAAACTTTATTATCCCAAGTAGAGATACGGTCTTTCTTACTGCAAGCTATGGCGGCCATTCTCCCATTACCATTGAAAATGGCGGCAAGCTGAAACATAGTGGCTATATCTATGTAAGAGGGGATACCGCAAGTCTTACCGTCAATCAAGGCGGCACATTGATTGGAACATCATATCTTACTTTATATCCCAATGCACGGGTCACCATTGCCGGAAAAGTAGAAGAAGGGTATATACGAGCTAATAATAAAAACGGAACGGCAAGAACCGTTGATGTAAAAAAAGATGGAGAGCTAACATTAACAAACGGCAGTTACGGCTTTTATTATGACCTTATTCGTCTGATTAATAATGGAACAATAGCTTCAACAGGTTCCGTTTCAATAACTTCTTTGGAAGGGCAGGGAATACTAAGTTTTGCCAGTTCTTTGACTGTTTCCGATCTTGAGGCTTCTACTTTTCTGCAAGCCGGCGGTGGAACGGTTATTTACAACAACGCTTCCTCCGGAGTTTTAGTCTCTTCCTATAATAATATAGAAATAAAGAATGTCGATACAGACCGGAGCTTTACCGGCACAAGTACCGTGTACGGCAATCTGTCTCTTACCGACAACGCCGGGCAAGTAACGCTAAGCGACAACATCACCATCGCCGGCAATTTAACGGTTGCCGGCAGCAAGGTCGTTACAACCGGTGCGTTAAGCGTAGCCGGCGATGCCGCCGTTTCCGGATTGCCGGAAGGCAGCGCATTAAACGTTACTCTTAACGGAACAGCGCAAAACATTCAGGGAGACTATACCAATCTGGAAATTACAGCAGGAAGCGTCGCCACCATGACCGGCGACCTGACGGTAGAAAACCTCGTACTGGTTGGTACGCTTCTGAATCCCAACAACTACACGCTCACAGTCACCAATCAAACCGGTATCGAAGCCTACAAAACGCAGTTACAGATTGCCATATCTGGAGCAAGCGTTCTTACGGAAGCGGATTATACCGTTGAAAGCTGGGCGGTTCTATCGGAGGTGGTTTCCGCAGCCCGGGCCCTGCTCGCCGAAGACGCCACTCCCACCACCGTTCAGCTGGAAGACGCAAAAGCCGCCATTGCAACGGCTACTGCGGCGCTGGTCGCCAATCTGTCCGTTTTGGAGAGCTTTGTCAGTACGGTAAAAGCAAGCTATAACAATTCCACCGTCTATACTCCCGAAACGTATTCGGCATTGCATAGCGCTATCGCGGCTGTCGAAACGTTTCTGGAAGAAAAAACGGCGCTTACCCCCGGAGAAGTGACCGCGCAAAAAGCGATAATAGATGCCGCAATTGCTGCCCTGGTACGGGAAATCTATACGTTTTATCTCTTAAACAACGGAACTTCCTCACGCGCTTTGGAATATACGGCATGGAATACCGAGCGGGACGGTAGCGGAATACAGGCCGTAGCATTTACGCCGGAAAACACGGGGCATACCTGGATTATTCCGGCAGACGTAGCCGGAGACAGAAGCAGTATTTGGCATCCGGGCGATATTCATTTTTACGGAAGCCGTCTTATCGTTGAAGCCGGGGAAACAACCAAATATTTAATTTTAGAGCATTTGTACCTGCACGAAAGTGATCTCATCATCGAAGAAGGCCGTTATTTCCAGGGCTCAATCACTACTTATGGCGATGGTGACAGCATTTGGGTGAAAGCGGGCGCTACCATAAACACAGCCTCATTCGGCGGCGACGGCGGCACAGTAATTGTTGACGCGGACGGCACGCTTGGCGGCTCATTCGGAGCCGGTTATAAGCTGGAAGCCAACGGAGAGGTCACGCTTGGCAGCGGTCAATTTTCGAGTCTCACCGGTAACGGTACGATTATCACCACCGGCGGAATCAGCTTTACAGACGGTGCAAATACATCGTTCCTGCAAGATGGCGGCGGCACGCTGGTTTACCGCTCAGCAAACGCTCTCCTGCCTTCTTACAATCACGTAACGATAGAAGAAATAACTGTAGCCTCCACGTTCAGTCTGGGCGAATCGGAAGCGTATCCCGCCGTTCCGGTTTACGGCAACCTGCTGCTTGCCAACAACCGCCGCCGGGTAACGATAAACAATCCGCTGACCGTATCGGGCGATTTCACGGTTGATTACGACATCGAAGATGAGGCGGCCATCCAAGCCACCCTCACGGTATCGGGCAACGTGTCGCTGTCGGGGCTGTTGCAGGAAGAGCAGTCCCTACACGTCACCCTGAGCGG
>JAISOP010000280.1 GCA_031275525.1 Tannerella sp. | reverse complement strand
ATGAAGCAAGGAGTTCGGCACGCCCCCTGCAGTTTGACCGGGTCTGGGCGAAAAAATTGTCGGCCAAGACTACCCTGCCTGTCGTGTCGGACCTGAACGGCGACGGAAAGGTTGAGATTGTGGCCGGACAGTATGTGATCGACGCCGAAACGGGCACGACACTTTCTACGCTGAATTCGCTCTCAATGCATCACCAGATTGCACACGAGCAAAACTTCCCCGTCGCAGCCGACCTGGACGGGGACGGGCATCCGGAAGTGATTTACGGCTCCGATATTTATAAGTTCAACAACGGATTTGCAGCCAGCCCGGCCTATTGGAAGCGCTGTCCGGGAATGACAGCCGCAACAAACGGAGTGAGCATGGCCGGAGATATAAACCGGGACGGGAATATCGACGTCGTGTTTGCCTACCGGCCGTCGGACCTGGTATGTACCGTAAAAGCCTGGACGCCATCGACAGGAGCGACCTTAGGGTCTTTCCAGTTTAATATAGCTAACGCGGTATCCTATCCCTTTATAGGCGATATCGACGGCGTTGTGACGAACGGCACAAAGTATCCGGAAATCTGCATCAACACGGCCGGGCACTTATACGCCTACCGGTATACCGGGAGCGGCTTTGCCCTGAAGTGGGATTTCCCCCATTCGGACACGTCGGGAGCCACGGCGCTTACGCTGTTTGATTTCAACCTGGACGGAGTTGTCGAACTCGTTTACCGGGACGAAACGCTCCTGCACATATTCAGCGACGCCGGGAATACAATCGTGAACGCAACGGATCCCATCCCCTGCGGATCGGCCACCATCGTGGAAACGCCCGTTATTGCCGACGTCAACGGCGACGGCAGCGCCGACATCGTCGTCACCGGCCATCCGGCAGGAAATACCAACAGCGTATACGGCGAACTGAACGTGTACGAAGGCGCGGCCTCTAAATGGGCGTCCTGCCCGCCGGTATGGAATCAGCAACTTTACAGCCCGCTGCATGTCAATACCGACCTGACCGTCCCGCCGACGGTGGCGTCCGCCGGCCTTACCTTTTACCTGCCGGACAATACCCCCGTGCAGTATTACAACGGAGGCCCCATGCAGGCGCCGTATATCAACGAAGCGACCCACCGGCCGATCGACCTTTCGCCCGACGTGTATGTTTCCGGGGGGACGGTCAGGTTCAATTCGTCCAACTCCGTCACCCTTGACGTCACCTTCGGCAATATGGGAATGGCCATTGTCCCGGCAGGCACGCCGGTACAGTATTACGGCAATGCCGTGGGGGCGGGCAACCTTATCGGGAGCGGAACGCTGGGCGCCGACCTCGTGCCGGGGCAAACCCACACCGTCAGCAGGACGCTTGACGGACTGTCGCCCATGCCGACGGCCTTCTACGTACGCATCCTGGACGACGGAACAAACTTCCCCGCCGCCGGGCCGTACAGCGACTGCAACCTGACGAACAACACCAAGTCGTTCGGCACGCTGGAACTGCATAAAACCGTCAACTCCACCAGTTCCTGCATCGACGGGACAAGTATCTTTTACATCGAGTTGGCCAACAACAGCAGCCAGGCCGGCAACCCGCAGGCGTTCAACAACATTCAGCTTATCGACAGCCTCGGGCCGGGCTGGCAGTACATCGGCTCGTCCGCCCTCAACGGAACGCTGGGCGGTTTCAACCCCGCCACGCGCAGTATTCAGTGGAGCATAGCCTCGCTCGCTCCGGGCGATACGGCGCGGATGACGCTTATAGCCAAACCCCTCTCCGCCGGAGCCATCCGCAACAGCGTATGGATTGACGCCGTAGACGGAGCGGCGCTCGGAAGGGAAGTCATCGAGGCCTACGTGATTGTCAACACCGTACAGGCGCCCGCCGCCGCCGTCATCTCGCCTGCCTCCGCCGTGATATGCACCACTCCGGGAAGCAGCGCCACCCTGACGGCCGCCGCCACGGGAGCCACCTCCTACCAGTGGTATCGCAACAATGCGGAGATAACCGGCGCCACGGAAAGCACGTACACGGCAACCTCGGCGGGAAGCTATAAAGTGGCCTACTTCAACGGCACCTGCGTATCGCAGATGAGCGCCGCCGCCACGCTCACGGCCGACCCCTGTGTCATTTACGTCCCCGTGAACCCGCACCTGCGGTCGCAGGTAACAGCCTACTGAAAAAGCGCAAACCCCCAAAAACCCTGAAACCAGGCCTTACGGCAGAGCGTAACGCAAAGTTTCAGGGTTTTTCGGGGGTTTACGGAAGAAGTCTCAGGAAAAGCTCCCGGGCAGGCGCTTACGACTTGCGGTATTCCCTGGGAGAGAGGCCGGTGTTTTTCTTGAAGAACTTTCCAAAGGCAGACTGGTCGGAGAAGTTCAGTTTGTCGGCCACCTGCTGCACGGTGCTGCGCGGGGCTTTGAGCAGTGTTTTAGCCTCCAGGGTAAGGACGTCGTCTATCCACCTGTTCGCCGATTTGCCGGTTACTTCTTTCAGCACCATCGAGAGGTACTGGGGGGTGATGTTCAGCTTGTCCGCATAGAACGTAACCAGATGGTGCGTGCCGGCATGTTGCAGAAGCAGTTGCACAAACTGGTTGGTAAGCTCTTCCTTGCGCGAAAAAACCGGGCGCGAAAACGAATCTATCCTGGATACCAGGATATTTGCCATTTCAAGTAAAAAGGCAAAGACCGAGTTCTGTATCACATCCCTGTAAAAGGCATGGGTGCGCTTCTTTATTTTCTCTTCCAGCAGCAAAAAGCAGCGTTCGAGATGCGCCGTCTCTCCGGGCGTAAACTCGATGCAGGGGTTTTTGTAAAACTGCATATAGTCCAATGCCGATGCCACATGTTTGCGAACCTCGCACCCGTCGAGAAAACCTTTGTTCAAGACCAGCACTTTCGCATCGAAATCGTCGCTCGATTCCACTATCTGGATTATGTGCGAAGGCATAAGCAGCAGCAGATGGCCGGCCGGAACGGTGTAAGGTATATAATCCAGGCTCATCCGGACAGTACCCCTGAGCGCCAGTATGGCAGAAAACTGATTCATGCGCACAGGCAGGGAAGATTCGCCGGGATACCGCCCGGCCTGTATACCGGCTACGGTAACCAGATTCTCATACGTTTCGTATACCGTAAGATAATCCATCCATTCGAAAACGTCGGTACGGGATAATTTATGCATAAAATTCATTTTTGGGGACACAGTAAATCGTTTGTTTCATTTTTGACAGGCAAATATGCTTATTCTTGCCGGAAAAAATACTATCGGGCTATAAAAATCTTTCGCCGGCCGGCGCCTGCGGAGCGTCACGCCGGCTCTGTTTTTTCCGGAAGCCTCCCCTGTGCTTTCACTCCGCAGCGGGTGCATCCTTCATGCCGGCGGACAGGAACAGCAGGTAGGCCACCAGGACGGCAACCACCACTATCGCTCCCCACTGCGCACCGGCCGCATCGGAAGCTATGCCCATCAGGAACGGGAAAATCGCGCCCGAAACAATGCCCATAATCAGTAAGCCCGACACTTCATTGCTTCGTTCGGGCAACCGGCGGACGGCTTTGGTGAAAAGCATCGGGAATATATTGGAGTTGCCCAAACCGACAAACGCCAGGCAGGCGTAAAGCGCCAACTCGTTGCGGAACATCAGAAAGCCGGCAACCGACAAGGCCATCAGCCCGACGCTCGCCACCCAGAAGACCGGGCGCCGCCCGCGCGCCAGGATAAACGAACCGGCAAAACAGCCAATCATGCGGAATATAAAATAAATGCTCGTGGCAAAGCCTGCGCCGAGGCCGAACATGCCGCCCGTCGTCAGGTTCATCCCGCCCACGCCGTCGAGGAGCCTGGGCGCGGTGGCGTTTATGCCGACGTCTATGCCGACATGCGCCATAATGCCCAGAAAGAACAGCAAAACGGCAGGATTGCCGAGCAGCGCAAGCGACCGGCCGAAATTACCCCCCGCCGTATAAGGCTCTTCCCTGATTTTTATGGTGGAAAGCAACGCCAGCGCCAGGACAGAAAACGCGGCATAAACGGGAAAAAGCAGCTTCCAGTCGCCAAAGCGCACCGCCGCAAACGAAGCGACAAACGGCGCCCCAAACGAGGCTATCGCCTTTACAAACTGCCCGAACGTGAGCGTCGACGCAAATTTGTCATCGCTCACCATATTGGAAACAAGCGGGTTGAGCGAAACC
>JAISOP010000274.1 GCA_031275525.1 Tannerella sp. | reverse complement strand
TCGTAGGGGCGTATCGCATACGCCCTCATTATCCAATAAGAGGCTTTTGAGACAGCCTCTTAGAAAGTCTATGACCGGTCTTAGAAAGTCTGTGACCGGTCATAGAAAACCTGTGACCGCTCTTAGAAAGTCTGTGACCGGTCATAGAAAACCTGTGACCGGTCACAGAAAGTCTATGACCGGTCTTAGAAAGCCTAAGACCGCTCTTAGAAAGTTTAAGACCGGTCTTATACCGTGCACGGTATAGTTTTGTGCATGACCGGTTCTGTGCAGTTCGGTTCCCCCGAGGCCTAAAAGACAATCGTAATATCCCCTATGGGTGCATACAATTTGGTCTATTCTCCATTCTCAACTGATCTGCCCCCAGTTTATCTTCCGGTTGAAAAGTGTGTGCAGGCGTTCGCGGAGGGGCCGGTTCCAGGGCGATTCCAGCAAAGGGTCTTCGTTCAATATCCGTTCGGCCAGGTCGCGTGCAGATTGGAGTATCCGGCCGTCGGCCGTCAGGCTGGCGATTTTCAGCGACAACCCGATACCGCTCTGTTGCGTCCCCTCCAGGTCGCCGTGACCGCGCAGGCGCATGTCCGCTTCCGCAATTTCGAAGCCGTCGTTGCTGCGCACCATAATCTCCAGCCTTTTGCGCATCTCGCCAGTCAGCTTCGGCGAGGTGACCAGCACACAGAACGACTGGTCGGCGCCCCGTCCGACACGCCCCCGTAACTGATGCAACTGGGACAGGCCGAAGCGTTCGGCGCTCTCGATCACCATTACCGACGCATTGGGCACATTCACGCCCACTTCGATCACCGTCGTGGCCACCAGTATCTGCGCCTCGCCGGACACAAACCGCTGCATCGCCGCCTCCTTTTCCTTCGCTTTCATTTTGCCGTGTACCATGCAGACCGTATATTCCGGAAACACCTCGCAGAAGACCTTAAAACCCTCTTCCAGGTTCTTGTAGTCCATCGTTTCGCTTTCTTCGATCAGGGGATAGACGACATAGACCTGCCGTCCTTTCCGGATTTCGTTGCGCAGGAAGGCATACAGTTCGGCCTTCCGGTGGTCGAGGCGGTGTACGGTTTTGACCGGTTTGCGGCCGGGTGGCAGTTCGTCGATCACCGAAACGTCCAGGTCGCCGTAGAGCGTCATGGCCAGCGTGCGCGGGATGGGCGTGGCCGACATAATCAACACGTGCGGTGGCGCCGGGTTTTTCGCCCACAGCCGCGAACGCTGAGCTACGCCAAAACGGTGCTGTTCGTCGATCACCGCCAGCCCCAGCGAGGCAAAGGCGACCGTGTTCTCAATCAGGGCATGCGTCCCCACCAGTATCCGCACCTCCCCGTCGGCCACGGCCGGCAGTATCCGTTCCCGGTCTGCCTTTTTCGTGGAACCGGTCAGCAGAGCCACCGGAACGGGCATGTCCTTCAGCAAATCCTTCAGCGTCTGATAATGCTGCTGCGCCAGTATCTCGGTGGGCGCCATCAGGCACGACTGGTAGCGATTGTCGGCGGCCAGCAGCATGACCATCAGGGCAACAAGCGTCTTGCCGCTGCCTACGTCGCCCTGTAGCAGGCGGTTCATCTGCCGTCCGCTGCCCATGTCGGCACGCATCTCGCGAATCACTCGCTTCTGCGCATTTGTTAACTCAAACGGCAGGTAGTTCTCATAAAAGGTATGAAACAGCTTGCCCACCGTGCTGAACACATGTCCTTTCCTCTCTCGCCGGCTGCGTGCCGACCGGAGGATATGCAACTGAATGAAGAACAGTTCGTCGAACTTCAGGCGCTGCTGCGCCTTTTGGAGCAGGTCTGCCGATTCCGGGAAATGGATGTTCCGCAAGGCCTCCGGCAGGGAAATCAGGCCGGTGGGAGCCAGTATGTGCGGCGGGAGCGTCTCCGGTATCTGCCCGTTCAGGATCGAGAGTAGCGTGTACTGGAACTGCCGGATGGCGTGGGAGTGCAGGAACGCCTTTTTCATCCCGTCCGTCGTGTTGTAGAACGGCGTCAAGCCGTTTGCCACCTGCTGCACGTCTTCCGGCTGATCGACGTCCGGGTGAACCAGGTTACAACTTTTGCCGAACGCCGTCGGTTTGCCGAAAACAATGTATTCCCGGCCTGTTTTATACTTTTCCGTGATATACTTCAGCCCCTTGAACCAGACCAGGTCAATCCTGCCGCTCCCGTCCGTGAATTGGGCAACCAGCCGTTTTGTCTTCATTTCGCCGACTGTTTTGAACTGTAGAATACGACCCTTCAACTGGATGTAAGGCATCTCGCCGTTCACCTCGCTCACCTTGTAGATACGGCTGCGGTCAACGTATTTGTAGGGGAAATAATACAGCATATCTTCCCAGGAGGCGATGTTAGCTTCCTTCTCCAGTACGGCCGCTTTCCGCGGGCCGACGCCAGGCAGATACATTATTGCCTGCGCCGGCGTGGCCGCAGGCTTCGGAACGTCCGGTAGCGTGACGGACGGGGGATTCGGGTTCATACGCAATCAGTGTTCCAGCTGTTTTCCGGCAATAAACAGATCTACCGGCGTCGTGATTTTGATATTTTCCGGATTGCCGGGCACCAGGCGGATGCTTCTCCCGGTGGCCTCCACCACCGACGCGTCGTCGGTAAACAGGGGCGAGTAGGGCTGCCGGTAGGCCTCTTCCAGCCAGTCGCGCCGGAAGACCTGCGGCGTTTGTACCAGGCGGTAGCGCGTACGATCGACCGCACGGTTGCCTTCCCCGTCGCATTCGCGTAGCGATTCGACCACCGGAACGACCGGCAGCGCCGCGCCATACCGCTCTGCTTCGCGAAAACAAGCTTCGATGACTTCGGGCGCAACCAACGGACGCACGCCGTCGTGCACCCCCACCCATTCACACTCCTTCTCCACCGCCGCCAGCGCGTTACGCACGGAATGAAACCGTGTTTCGCCTCCCGCCGCCACCCTGTGTGGCACGTGCCCCAACTCCCGGCACAGCATCTCCCAATACGCCCGGTGGTCCTCGGGCAGCGCCAGCGTCAGCCGCGCCGTTCTGTCCCAGCGGTAGAAGACCTCCAGCGTGTGCATCAGCAGCGGTTTGCCGTGGAGCGGCAGGAACTGTTTCGGCATATCGCCGCCCATCCGCAAACCCCGTCCGCCGGCTACAAGAATGACCGCACGTTTCACTCCAGTTCCTCCAGCATCTTTTTTACCTCGCCGTCCACCTTGAACAGTTTCTCCTTGCAACTCTTAATAAGTTGGCTGGCCTCTTTCACTCTTTCAAGCAGCAGGTTCAAATCCTCCTCCTGTTGCACTTCCGCCACTATCGCCCGAAGGCACTCTACGGATTCGGTGTATGCCATTTCCTTTTCCATTGCATTGTTTTTTTGCAAAGGTATAAAGTTTCCCCGGATGTAAACCCGAAAGGATTAGGGGTTAGTGGCAGGTCTGACGCATCTAAATTTTCAGCAATTTATACTGTGCACGGTATGGTTTTGTGCATGACCGGTTCTGTGTAGTTCGGTTCCACCGAGGCTTAAAAGACCTAACAGACCTAAAAGGCTTAAAGGATTCGATCCGTTCCCTGAATGCACAAAACCATGCCGCACAAAGTATAATAAGGTATTGGTTATCCCATCCGGCTTTTAATTGTTTTCCCCAAACACCGACTTTTGTTGTTTTCTCATTTGTTCTGTCGTATGCATCGGCGGATATTCCGCCTTGTTATGTTCATTCAATTGATTTTGGTCCAATTCCATTTACCTGTATTTCTAAACGACCACAAAGCTATTCAAATAGGGGAAAACCATTCAAAAGAAGAAAAGGTCCGCGAATGGACGCGAATGAACGCGAATAATTTATTCGCGGATATTCGCGTTCATTCGCGGACCAATTTTTCTTTTCAGCGGAGCGTAGCGTAGCGTTGGGGGTTTTTAGTGGTTCCCTTGATATAAACTTTTCCCCCACGGGGGAAATGGAAAAAGAACGTGAGATCGCTTTCCTCGAAACTGTCGGGATATACGATCATGTACGCCGCTTCCCGGGAACTGCGAGAGGAATAATCCATGCGGCAGGCTTCGGCAGGAGGGTTG
Organism: Tannerella sp.; assembly: GCA_031275525.1. Classification (GTDB taxonomy): domain Bacteria; phylum Bacteroidota; class Bacteroidia; order Bacteroidales; family Tannerellaceae; genus Tannerella. Next base: position 3,479 of record JAISOP010000274.1, on the reverse strand, counting down.
CGCAGAAACGCAGGCCTGCCGTTTACCTTACGAATAGCAATCAAGTGGCGCTTGCAGGCGGAATATACCCTCTGAAAGGTTATCAGTTTGTCAGGCAGGCGCACAGGTTACGGTCGCCGTAGGCATTGTCGATACGCGTCGTGTCGATCCAGAACTTGTTCTCGCGCAGCCAAGCCAGCGGGTAAGCCGCTTTGGAACGCGGATAGGTATGATGCCATTCGTCCGCCGTAAGCTCGCCGGCAGGGTGGGGGGCGTTCTTCAGCACATTGTCCTCGCGCGGGGCCGTTCCGTTTTCCACCTCCCTGATTTCTTCTCGGATACAGGTCATCACTTCGACGAAGCGGTCGAGTTCGGCCAGGCTTTCGCTTTCCGTCGGTTCAATCATCAGCGTACCGTGCACGGGGAAGGATAGGGTAGGGGAGTGGTAGCCGAAGTCGGCCAGCCGTTTGGCGATGTCGTTCTCGTCGATGCCGGCCGAAGCCCGGAAGGGACGGCAGTCCAGGATCAGTTCGTGACCCACGCGTCCCTGTGCGCCGGTGTAAACGATGCCGTACACCTCGCGCAGCCGGGAAGCCAGGTAATTGGCATTGAGGATGGCCGTGCGGGAGGCGTGCGTCAGGCCGTCCGCTCCCAGCAGGCGGATATAGGCGTAGGCCACGGGCAGGATGCCGGCATTGCCGAAGGGCGCTGCGGCCACGGCATGGAGACGGTTGGCGGAGGCGGTCGTCGGGTGGGAGGGGAGGAAGGGGATGAGGTGGGCAGCCACGCAGACGGGTCCCGCGCCCGGGCCACCGCCGCCGTGAGGCGAGGCAAAGGTCTTGTGCAGGTTCAGGTGGCACACGTCCGCACCGATAATGCCCGGACAGGTCAGTCCCACCTGCGCGTTCATGTTGGCGCCGTCCATATACACTTGTCCGCCGCAGGCATGGACAAGGGCGCACATCTCCCGGATGCCCGCCTCGAAAATGCCGTGCGTCGAGGGATACGTAATCATACACGCCGCCAGTTGTTCCCGGTTTTCTTCGGCCTTGCGGCGGAAATCGGCCGGGTCGATGTTGCCCCGTTCGTCGCAACGGACGGTGAGGGTGGTGTAGCCGCAACGGACGGCGCCGGCCGGATTGGTGCCGTGGGCTGAGGCGGGCAGCAGGACAAGGTTGCGGTGTCCCTGCCCGATGCTTTCCTGGTACGACCGGATGGCGCGAAGCCCGGCATATTCGCCCGCCGCCCCCGAATTGGGTTGCAGGCTGACGCCCGGCAGACCGGTGATTTCCGCCAGGTAGGCGGAGAGGTTTTCGAGCAGTTCGGCGTATCCTTCCACCTGGCCGGCGGGTGCGTAGGGGTGGATGTGCTGAAATTCGGGGCGACTGAGGGGGAACAGTTCCACCGCCGCGTTCAGTTTCATCGTACACGAACCCAGTGCAATCATCGTGTGCGCCAGCGAAATATCCTTACGTTCCAGCCGCTTGATGTAGCGCATCAGTTCCGTTTCGGTATGATATTTCCGGAACACCTCCTGCTGCAGGAAGGCGGAGGTACGTGCCGGTTTCGGCAGAGGGATGGATGCCGGCAGGCCGTCCCGCAGGGTACGTTCCGTGCCGGCGGCGGTGGCGAAAATATACAGCAGCGTACCGATGTCGGTATCCTGCGTCGTCTCGTCGATGCTGAGGCCGATTTGGCCGTCGGCGAAGTAGCGCAGGTTGACGCGGCAGGCCAGGGCCTTTTCGCGCAGGGCGGCGAGCGAGACGTGCTCCGGCAGGGCGATTTTCAGCGTGTCGAAATATTCTTTGTTCAACTGTTTATACCCCATCTGATCCAGTTCCCCGGCCAGAAATCCGGCATAGGCGCGGATACGTGCAGCGATGTCGCGCAGCCCTTCGGCGCCGTGGTACACGGCGTAGAATCCGGCCATGATAGCCGGGAGCGCCTGGGCGGTACAGATGTTGGAGGTCGCCTTTTCCCGCTTGATATGCTGTTCGCGCGTCTGGAGCGCCAGGCGGTAGGCCGGCCGGCCGTGCGCGTCAACCGAAAGGCCGACGATGCGTCCCGGCATCAGGCGCCTGTATTCGTCCTTGACCGCGAAATACGCCGCCGCCGGCCCTCCGTAGAACATGGGAATCCCGAAACGCTGGCTGCTGCCGAACACCACGTCGGCCTCCCACTCGCCCGGGGGCACAAGGAAGGCCAGGCTCAGCAGGTCGGCAGCCACGGCCACGCGCGTCCCGCAGGCGTGGGCGGCGGCCACGAACCCGGCATAGTCTTCGACGGAACCGTTGCCGTCGGGATACTGTACCACGGCGGCGAAGACGTTTTCCGACAGCGGATACCGGCGGTAATCGCCCGTGACCGTTTCAATGCCCAGCGGCGCCATCTGCGTCCGGATCACGGCCTGCGTCGATTCAAAAACGTTTTCGTCCACAAAAAGCAACTTCGCGCCGGCCTTCACCTGTTCGCGGCTGCGGGCGGCGTAGAGCATCACGGCGGCTTCGGCGGCTGCCGTGGCTTCGTCCAGTAGCGAACTGTTGGCCAGCGCCATGCCCGTCAGTTCGCAGACCGCTGTCTGGAAGTTGAACAGCGCCTCCAGACGCCCCTGCGACACTTCGGCCTGATAGGGCGTGTAGGAGGTGTACCACACCGGGTTTTCAAAGACATTCCGCAGGATGGGCGGCGGACAGGCTGTGCCGTACCATCCCGTTCCGATGTACGACGTAAACACCTGGTTTTTGGTGGCCAGACCAGCCATGTGTCCGGCCAGTTCGTGTTCGGTCATCGGTTTGGGAAGGCTCAGCGGCTTCTCCAGGCGGATGTCCGGCGGAAGGGTTTGTTCAATCAGTTCGTCGATCGAAGCCACTCCGACGGCTTCCAGCATCGAGGGCAAATCGTCCGGGGAAATCCCCGTGTGACGCGCGGCAAATAAGTTAGTATTCATTTGAATGTAGAATTTCTTTTTTTGTGAAACAGAGTGATGATAATCGTGTTGTCGTCTTCAATACCGACAAACAGTTCACCTCCGTCGGCGTTGGAAAAGGCCGCAAGCGTTTTTGCCATATCATAGCGAACCTCTTTAACATCGCGGGGCTTTTTATTCCCGTCCGGGCCTTCGAAAGCGCTTTTCCATTCGTGATAGTAGCTTTCTCCTATTTCGATAGCGATCCGTTCTTTCAGTCTTAACCGTTCTTCCAACTTACAAGGGTATATATCTGCTGCAAAATTACATGAAAAAACGCAGGTTTTCCATGCGCGAGAGATAAAAATCAGATGGTGATGTAAAAAGTATGCCGAAGTAAGCATTTGGGACGCCGATGAAGCGAAAGGTTCTTGGTGGTTCCGATCAAAACGTCCCGTACACAGGATAAAACGCGGCTTCGGCGAAGGCCACCATTTCTGGGACATCCGACGCTGGAAAACGGCCGCCGGACTGCTGACGAACAACGACTTCTACGGCACGAAGATCAAGGAGTTCGTCAACGGCGACATGGAGT
>JAISOP010000233.1 GCA_031275525.1 Tannerella sp. | reverse complement strand
ACGTCTTTCAGTTTCTTGATTGTTTGCATATTACGATTGTTATTAAAATGAGTTATATGATTAATTTGTTATTGATGCCCCAAATGTAGCAGTTCTTTTCCGGAGTACAAGCGATTCAGTCCTCATTTCCTCGATTTTTATTTATTTTTAACATGTACGGGAGGGGACGGTTCATTTACGACGGGGGGCTTTGGGGTGGGGGGTAAAAAAAAATGAAGATTTGAAGCAGGGGGAGACCCTTTTCCAAATCTTCTAATGTACGGACGTTGTGCTTGTGTTAATCAAAACGGATGCGGCGGTCGATGACTTTGGCGTTGTTTATCAGTTCCTGTATAGCCTGGTAGCCGATACGATAGGAGTTGTTGGCTTCCAGGGTACGGATTTCCTGCTGTTCATCGTATTCGCGGGCTTCTTTGACCCGGTTGGTTACGGTGAATACGTACACGCCGTTATTCCCGACCACCGGCCCGGTCAACTGGTTCACCGGGGCGCAGGTTATTTCTGCATTCAGCGTCGGTTCCAAGCCGATACCCGCAATCCGGCTTGTATTCATGTTGATGAATTTCACCGTATCGGGCGTTGCCTGCATCGCTTCTGCGTATGCGTCCAGGGTCTGGAGGTTTTTGGCTTGCAGTTCTTTCACGAGGGCTTCTCCTTTTTTGCGGGTCATCAATTCATATTTGAGCATGGGGGCTACCGATGCAAACGACTGGTATCCTTCCGGCAGGACGGCTTTGCGGATGGCCACAACGAAATGGTTGCGGCATTCAAAGATCGAGGATACGTCCTCCTTGCGGGTGTTTTCAAAGGCCCAGCGGATGACTTGGCGCGAGTCTGGCACGGCGCCGATCATCCGGTCTTCGGTTGTGACCCGCACGCTTGGCACCAGGCTGTAGCCCGCTTCCTCGGCCGAGCGGCTTATTTTCTCCGCCGTATTGTTCTGGGCCAGGAACTGGTTCAGTTCATTGTATATATTTCCGTAGGTCTTGGTACTGGGCGTGACCCGCAGCGTGAGGTCCGCTATTTTGTACTTGGGTATGTCGGCCGTCTTTTCCGTTATTTTGATGATATGGACGCCGGCCCTGGTTTTGGTGATCAGGGGCTGGCCCGTTGGCGCCGAAAAGAGGTCGTTCTTGAAGGTTTCCCCGATCTGCGTGAGCGCGATTTCTTCGGTGATCCAGCCGATTTCGCCGCCGTTGGTTGCACTCTGCGGGTCGGCGGAATAGGCGGCTGCCAGTTCTTCAAAGTTACCGCCCGTCCGCAGGACGTTCAGCAGGCTGTCGGCCAGTGCGGTGGCATCCGTTCCGGCTTGTTCCGGCAAAAAGATATGGCTGACTTTCACGGAGTCGGGCGCGACCGTTTTGTCCACCAGCTTGTACAGACGGTAGCTGTCATCCCGGAAGAAGGGTCCATCCACTTCGTTGATTTCCGCCCCGGCTGCAAACGTTGCAACGTCCGCATCCCAGGCCTTTTCCGGCTTGAAGGCGTCGATGTACTTGATTTCCGGGTGGAGGTTGACTATCTCTGTAATTGTATGCGTGACGAGCAGTTCTTCCTTGACTTTCTCAATGTCTTCGCTGACCTGGTTGAAGTCCTCTTCGCTCGGGCGGATCTCTACGGAGAGGTAATCCAGGATGCGGGCTTCCTTTTGCTTGAACTGCTTCTTGCGTTGGTCGTACATTTTTTTAGCTTCGGCGTCGCTGACGTTTACCAGCGAATCGGCAACGGTGGCATAAGATTGCATCACGAATATAATATCCGAGCTTTCCAGTCCTCCTTCGTAGGCGTTCTTGGCCTCGAGCGGGTTGGCCACAAGGGCTTTGGTCAGCAGCGTGGTGTATTTTTCCTGGAGGCGCTGCTGTTTAATGTTCCGCTCCCAGAAGAGCCAGTAGTTGCGCAGGTCTTCCAGTTCGGCCCGCTGTTCCTGCGGCACGGCGTCCGGGTTTTCAATGGTTTTCAGGATATTCAGCGCTCTTGCCTTGTTGAACTGGCCGGTCTGGGGGTCGGCAAACAGCGGGATTTGCCGTACCATCGGCGACACGTTGGCTCCCTGCACCATGTCGAAAAGCTCTTCTCCTGTCACCTTGATGCCGAGTTTAGTCAACGCCTCATTCAATACAATTTCCTGTACCAGGGAATTATATACATTCTGGCGAATCTGGATGAGATGCTCCTCCTTCAGGTTGCCCGTGTTGTTCCCCATTTTGTAAACGGTGGTCATTTCTTCTATCCGGGCCTGGTAAGTGTTGTAGTTAATCGCAGTGCCTTCTATCTTTGCCACTTGGTCTGGCGGCGTCCTGAAATACGATGAGCCGGAATTGAGGAAGTCTCCGATAATAAAGGCGAACAGCGCCAATCCGACAACTCCTACCAGCAATCCCGACAGGTTTCTAATCTTCTCTAATGTAGCCATATTATACTATTTCATTAATACTTTTATTGTTAAGGGCACAAAGGTATAAAAAAAAGGGAAGGGGAGGGCATTTCTCCTGTTTTTTTTCCGCAGAGGGGGGGGCTGTGGGAAGAAGCGGCCTGGGGAGCGGGAGGTGAGCCGTCCCTGCCTTCCCAGTGTTTCTCACGAATTACTGCCGCTTCTTGATGGGGAATGGATCATTTATGCCTTTTCATACAGCGTCACCGGGCCGCCAAGTCCCATCGACTGTTTGGGCTGGGGGGCGCGACCCGGGCGGTTCGTCCATTTCTGCCCGATGGGATTCTCCGTCAGTGTCTGGACGTAATTCCCCATCGTTGTAACCACCTTCACTTCCAATTTGTTCTCGCCGGCTTTGAGTTTGCCGGAGAGGTCGTACAGGCGGTTGCCGAACCAGGCGAGGCCGCAGTCTTCGCCGTTGAGCCGGACCTCCGACAGGCCCCAGACCTTACCCAGGTTCAGCACGGTGTCCTGCGGGCGATCCACATGAAAGGTTTTCGTGTAGATAACCGTCCCGGTGAAGTCGATGTACTGCGTCAACTTCAGGTCTTCGAGTACGAAGAAATGCGTTTTTTGGGTAGAGTTTTCGCAACTGTGACGCAGTTCCACGTCCCAGCCTTCCAGCGTGCGACTGTTTTTCCCCTCCGGGGGCAGGGGATTCCAGCGTGCGCCTTTTTCCTCGCGGTCGAACACGATCAGGCGCGATTCCGCCGGCCCGAGGTACAGTGCAAACGCCCCGTTCCTGTCCAGGTCGATGCGGTAGCGGTTGCCGTCCGTCATGTCCCACACCCAGGCGTATTTGCCCGAGGTGACGGCCTTCGGGAAGGCTATCCGGGTACGGTGTTCGCGGTGCAGGTGGGCGTTGACAAAGAAGAAGAACTCCGAACGGTCGTCCCGGATATAGCGGTTGACCATCACATAGGGGTCGGGCTTTTCGATGGTGACGAAGGGCGCCAGGCCGTATTGCTGCTGAATGGCGGGGTACCATGCCATAAAATCATTGTCTCCGGGCTTCTTCAGCAGGACGAAACGCCCGGGGAA
>JAISOP010000225.1 GCA_031275525.1 Tannerella sp. | reverse complement strand
TGTTTCGGAATGGGAAAAATTTTTTTCGTGAAATATCTTAAAAAAACAGGCTCCGGTGTATGATTCGGGCGTTTTTCTTGCTTTTTTAAGCGTCGAGGTTGAGGGAAATGAATAGGTTGTTCCGGGAGTTGCGGGTATATGTTTTTGTTAGGATACTTATTTCCGGGTTTTTAAAAGTTTAACATCAGCCCCAGCCCGCCGGAAGAGGTTACCCCGAAATTCAGGGAAAGGTCTGAAGTATGGCTGTTCACCATTGCCTCCTGGTGGAGGTTCATGGCCGACTTCAACTTTGCCGCGCCTGCAATCCGGCATACCACGACGCCCGTGCTGCACCCGATGCCGATGGACATCCGAGAATTGAGAATGAATACAAATACCAAGCGTTATAAATCGACGTCACTCTCCCCTCTCCTTGTGGAGAGGGGTCGGGGGAGAGGTAAAACCCAACGCTCCTTCAATGTTTCATTTTGCCCATCTTATCAACCCGGATACTGCGCAGGTTACGGTACACGTTGATGATGATAGCAATGGCGACAGCCGTTTCGACGGCCGAGATACCGATGGCGAAGAGGGTGAAGAAAAAGCCCTCGAGCTGTCCGGGGAACAGGAAACGGTTGAAAACGGCAAAGTTGATGTCCACCGAATTAAGGATCAGTTCTATCGAAATCAGGACGGCCAGCAGGTTGCGCCGCGTAAAGAAACCGTAGATGCCGGCAAACATCATGACGGTGGATACAATAAGGTAATATTCCAGATGAATCATAGGTCTTATCTTTTTCTTGCAATTAATATCACTCCGACGACACAGGCCAGTATCAGGAGGCTGATCACTTCAAAGGGCAACAGGTACTGGTGTTTATTTACTCCCATGAGGGCATGTCCGATGGTACGCATGTCGAGTTCGCCATGGTCGAAGTGCGACGGCAGGAAGCGGTTTTTCAGGGTGACGAACAGGCATACGGCCAAACCGGCGGCGGAGGCGACAAGCCCGGCAAGCATCTTGGCCCGTTTGGGTCTTTTGGCGCGGTCTTCCCCCTGCTGGGAGGAGGTCAGCAGGATGGAGAAGACGTAGAGCACGGTGATGCCGCCGGCGTAGATCAGCAACTGCACGGCGCCCAGAAAGGAGTAGTTGAGTTGGAAATAGATGCCCGCCGTGCCGAAGAGTACGAAGAGCAAATAGGTGGCGGCACGCAGGATGCGCCGGGTCGTCACGGCCAGTATCGCGCCGGCCGTCATAAAAACGGCCAGCACCGTAAACACAATCAAATCAAGCGTAATTTCCATGAGACGGTACAGGTTTGTTGAGTATTTTCATTAATTTGTCCCGGGTAAACACCGCATGTTCAAAAGCGGTGTCGAAGCGGATGGCCTGGGTGGGGCAGACGTTGACGCACAACTGGCAGAACATGCACGAACCCAGGTTGTATTCATAGGCGAGCAGTTGCCTGTTCTTTTTCCCGGTTTCCGGGTCGGTAACGGTTTCCGACTCGACGCGCAGCGTGTCGTTCGGGCACGTGAGGGCGCACAGGCCACAGGCAATGCACATGTTCTTCCCGTCCGCATCGCAGGGCATGGCCAGCGTCCCGCGGAAACGGTCGAACATGACCAGTGTCGCACGGTTTTCGGGGTAGCATTCCGTCGTTTTACGCGTGAAAAACTCGACGAAAGTCACCTTCAATCCACGTACCAGCGAACATACGCTACGTATGATGGCGACTACGTAGCCGTCTTTCTTATCTTCTTTGGTCATCCTGTCTTTTCTTTTGAATCTTGAAACAAAGGTAGGAAAAGTTTCGGGTATTGCCCCCGATAGAATTGAGAAGGGGGAATTGAGAATGAACAGGCGTAGATCAACGTCGCCCTCCCCCTCTTTTGTGGAGACACGAAAAATGAATGGCGAGTTGATAGTTGAGAATGGCGAATTGTAAAAGGCATCGTAAATCGACGTCACTCTCCCCTCTCCTTGTGGAGAGGTGTCGGGGGAGAGGTGCGGCCTATGATTCCTTCTCCTAAACAGGAATACAGGTAAGACAGGAAGAGATCATTACATTTGTACCGAAAAGGACAACGCAGCAAAAACGAATACAATGAGCAAAAAGACAAAAACCAAAACAGACGACACGGAACCTCAGGAAGTAACATGAGTTAATCATATAATTTCGTGCGTTTGCCCCGGTTATTTACCGTAAAAGGATTTATCTCTACATTTGCCGCATGGAAATTTCAAGAAAAATGGAATTAAGAACAGATTTATATTTAGGAGATTGTCGAGATGAGCTGAAGAAAATCACCGATCATTCGGTCGATTTGATAATCACCTCTCCGCCTTATGTCGATCAGCGCAAATCAACATACGGAGGCATTGGAGTTGATGAATATGTAAGTTGGTTTATGCCTGTCTCCGCAGAGCTTCTGCGGGTTTTGAAACCTTCGGGGACTTTCATTTTGAACATAAAAGAAAAAGTGGTCGACGGCGAACGCAGCACTTACGTGATCGAGCTTATACTCGAAATGAAAAAGCAGGGATGGCTGTGGACCGAAGAATTTATCTGGCACAAAAAGAATTGTTTTCCCGGAAAATGGTCGAACCGTTTCCGCGACGCATGGGAAAGGCTTTTACAGTTTAATAAGAATAAAAGGTTTAACATGTATCAGGATGCGGTGAAAGTTCCCGTTGGCGACTGGGCCAAAAACAGGCTGAAAAATCTGAGCGAAACCGATAAAATCCGCGATAATGCAAAAAACGGCAGCGGATTCGGCAAAAATGTCTCGAACTGGATCGACCGCGAAATGGTTTATCCGACGAATGTAGTGCATTTATCTACGGAATGTAGCAACAAAAATCACAGCGCCGCATTCCCGAAAGAGTTGCCGGAATGGTTTATCCGGCTGTTTACGCAGGAAAACGATACGGTCTTAGACCCCTTTATGGGATCGGGAACAACCATAGAAGTGGCTAACAGGATGAGACGTAACGCGATTGGCATCGAGATCGTACCGGAATATTATGATACGGTCGAAAAACGGTTTGCCCCGCTTGAATACCTTTTAATATAATCGGAATCGGAGATCGGAACATGGAAAAATTAAATTTACAGGATGTTGCACGGTATGTCGAATCCCATATCGGCGTCTTTCATGAAAAACGCATAAAAAGTTTGGACAGTCTGAAATTAACGCAAGTCTTGAAGCGGAAAAACCCCTACCTGTTTAAAACCAAATATATATTAACATTCGAACAAATTATTCGCGGGATTGTAGACGCGCACATTTCTTCGAACGAAGAAACCATATTCGGCGACTGGCTGGAAGGGCTGGCTATTTTTATCAATCACACGGTATATAACGGCTGGAAATCCGGAATTACAAACATTGACTTCGAGTTTGACAAAGACGGCGTCCGATATATTGTAACCCTCAAATCGGGTCCGAACTGGGGAAACAGCAGTCAGGTTTCAAAAATGATTGCCGATTTCAAGACGGCCAAAAAAACATTGCGAACAGGTAATTCGCATCTTAATATCATTTCTGTAAACGGATGCTGTTATGGTCGGGACAAAAATCCCGACAAGGGTGATTATTTCAAATATTGCGGACAGGAATTTTGGACATTTATATCGGGAGATGAAAATCTTTATCTCGAAATAATCGACCCGCTGGGACATCGGGCACATGAACGAAACAATGATTTTCAAAAATTGTATTCCCAAATGATTAATAAATTCACCAAACAGTTTGCCGTCGAATTTTGTAAGGACGACGGCGAAATTGATTGGCAAAAACTTGTACACTTCAACTCCGGTATCCGATAATAAAATCATGTTATGCCGATGCCGGTAATCACTTGTGTCGGGATTTTCGCCGACCGATTCCTTCCGCAAGTCGGCCGGAGCCTTAAAGCCTCACCTGAACCTGGCTCCGCAAAACAGGTCATGTACAAAATCATACCGTGTGCAGGGTATAAAAAATTACGGTTCGTTGCAAAATCAAAAAAAAACGCCGTTCGGATTTACGGCAAACCATTATCTTTGTAGCGAATAAAAAAACAGGCGGCACGGAACCTCAGGAAACGCTCCTTGCGGAACTTACCGCGCTGAAAGCACAATTAAAAACCAATAAAACGATTCTATGACAACAGTAACTTTAAGCATGAACAAAAAATTAATTTTGACATTTCTCCTGCCATGGATAGGTGCCTGCCTCATTGCTCAGACGGGAATAAGTCCCGTCGAACAGGCGCGGCTACATCCTGTGAGGCTCGACAAGCCGGCCGTCAATTTCTTTGAAGGCGCCGTACTGGGTAATGGCGGCATGGGCGTGGTCGTCACCACGCGGCCGGACGCCGTGCAATTTCATTTCGGGCACAACAACATCTGGGACATCCGCATCGCGGAAGACTACAAGGACGAAACCGGCACGTTTGAAGACCTCATCAAACGCGTAAAGGCGCTGCCGCCCGGACTGAAATCCATTCGCGAAGACAAGTGGTTCGACGACTATTTCGGCAAAATGCGTGCCAACTACGACAAACCCTACCCGCGACCCTTCCCCTGCGGCACGGTCGTGCTCGGTTTTGACCGTGGGCAGGTAGAACTGCTCGGACACAAGACGGACATTTCCAACGGGCTGTGCGAGGTTTACCTCCTCAACCATGGCGTGCGGAACACGCTCCAGTGTTTCGCCGACATGACGGCCGACAAAGTCTGGTTTCGCCTCATCGACGAACAGCAGCGCCCCATGCCCTCCTGCTTCAACCGCCTGCGCGTCATGCCCGACGCCCAGACGCCGCAGGAGTTCCCGAAATACGCTGTGACGGAAGACCTCTCGCTCGGATTTACCCAGACGTTGCCCTTCCTGGAGCCTGACAAGTACGACCCGGCGAAGGGACATCCCCGTGACCGTGCCTTCCGGCTCGAAGTGCGCCTCAACCAAACGCTGGCCAACGGCGTGCGCCACCCCGCAAGCGGTCTCGATGAACCCCTCCGTCCCATGGAACGCTACATCGCGACCGGCGGCCGGCCGTTCGCCGGATGCATCGCCCTTACCGAAGGATTAGCCGCAGACGTGAAGCGCGACGGAGTGAATCTTCCCGAACCCAACCCGGCGCAATACGACGAAGCCTTCCGCCATACGTCCGCAAGTTGGACGGCATACTGGAACCAATCCGGCGTGGCGCTGGCCGATACGTTTCTTGAAGAAATCTGGTATTGGAACCACTATTTCTTTAACTGCGCGGTGAAAGACGGCGCCACCTGTCCCGGGCTGTTCGCCAACTGGAGCCTCGGCCGCATCGGTACCGCCTGGCACGGCGACTACCACATGAACTACAACACCCAGCAACCTTTCTGGCTCCCCTTCTCAAGCAACCGGTTAGATAAAAACCTGCCCTACGTCGATCTGGTTTATCACCTGCTCCCTGTAAGCGAAAAGTGGGCGAAGGAATACTATCACATGCGCGGCGCTTTCTTCCCGCACTCGGCTTATCCGGTCGAAATGACGCATCACCCCTATCCCGTGCCCGACTGGGGCTGGGAAGTGTTCGAGACGCCGTGGACGGTGCAGGGGCTGTGGTGGCACTACCTCTACTCGATGGACACGGACTTCCTGCGCAACCGGGCGTTCTATCCCATCAAGCAGGCCGTGCTGTTTCTCGTCGATTACATGACGCGCGCCGATGCGCACGGTACGCAGTGGAACGACAACCGCTACCACATCTTCCCCTCCGTGCCCCCCGAACTCTACAGCCTCAAACCCGGCTTCAAGTATAACTACGACACGCAGACCGACATCACGCTCACCCGTTTCGTTTTCAAGGCCTACCTCGAAGCCGTCGGTACGTTGAAATACGATCAACAGGAAGCCGCCACCGTAAAGGAGGTAAGGCAGATACTCGCTCACATGCCCGACTATTCGACCGTGAAATCGGACCGCTATGGCGAGATATACACCTCCGTCCCCGGCGAAACCGACCGAATGGTGTATAATCTGCCCGCCAATCTGATACACGTCTTCCCCGGCGAAGAATACGGCATCGACGCCCCCGAAGACGTCCGCCGAAAGTTGCTCAACACCTACCGTGCGCACCGGAACGAGGGCGGCAACGACCTCGTCACGCTGAGCATGATTGGTGCACGTTTGGGCGTGCTCGACGTGGAGAAGTTCAAACGCCAGGTCAACTACTGCCTGCTGCCCAATAAAACGGCAGCCGACATGGCTATGCAGGGCGGCGGACGCTACGACGACGGCCCGGGCTTAGACTTCATGGCGCCGATGGGGATATGGTTCGAGAACTTCGCGCTGCCGCTCGTCCTCAACGAATGTCTGCTGCAAAGCTACGACGGCACGATACGCCTCTACCCGAACTGGGACACAACAAAAGACGCTGCATTTTCGACCTTACGGGCTGTTGGCGCCTTCCTTGTCAGCAGCCGGCTGGCAGGCGGAAAGGTGGAATACGTCCGTATTCTGAGCGAGAAAGGCCGGCCCTGCCGACTGAAAAACCCGTGGGGCGCTGTTGCCGTCCGCCTGACCCGCAACGGAATGCCTGCCGAAACGTTGAAGGGAGAACTCCTCGCCTTCCAAACGAATGTCGGCGAGACCGTCGAACTGGTATCGGATTCCGGACAGGGCCGAAAGTAAATGATGAGGGCAAAATGAAATGGGGTCATTCAGTTTACGGAATGAAAAAGACATGGGCCTGTCAAGTGAAGGGAGATAATGCCTGTGGCGTTTGACCGGAGTGCTTCCGAATTTCGTTTGCCATAGGGGAAGCTCTCAAAACCCCAAACGCTACGCTTCGCTCCGCAGAAAAAAAGAAAAGGTCCGCGAATGAGCGCGAATAATTATTCGCGTGCATTCGCGGACAACTTTCAAGGAACCTCTAAGACCCCTCCCCGGCCCTCCCCACAAGGAGAATAGAAAAAGGTTCATACAGGGGGATAAAGATGGGATGGGGATGGGAACCGAGAAGGGCCATCTCCCTCCCCTTGTGGGGAGGGCCGGGGAGGGGTCTTAGAGGTTCCCTTCAACGATTCCGGAGGAAATCCCGTATCAGATTTTGTAATACTCCTCCCATCCGCTACGAGGCGGCTCGCCGGCGAGCAACGCATTGGCAAACGGGTCGCCGGTGATTTGCCGGGTCGTCGTGTCAAATGTCAGTTTCCGGTTCAACCGCTGCGCAATCACGCCCAGGCAGAATACCTGGCTCAGGGGACCGGCAATCTCAAACGGCGATCGTGTCTGTTCTTTGCCCAGGCAGGCCAGCAGGAAGTTGGCATAGTGGTTGGAGGGCGACTGGGGCACTTCCGGCAGTTTGGATTGCATTTCCCTGGCTTTCTCTTCCGGGATGATGGACAGCGTACTGCCATGCGAACTGCCCTTGAAGGTCAGTTCCTTGCTGTAGATGATCTTGCCCGGGTTGAGTTTCGTGGGTTGCAGTTTGCCGCCGTCCACGGGCGGGACGTCCGGGTCGATGTCCGACGTTCCGTAACCGGGCGGGACGGACGGGACGTTATCCACGCCGTCGTACCAGTTGATGTCCAGCGCCGGCATGTCCTTGCGGGCGGCAAAGCGGAACTGGATCGTGGAGGACATGGGGAAGAAATAGTCGTTATGCTCTTTCAGCATCACCGGATTGACTTCGTAGGGCAACTCCAGTTCGAGGAACTGGTGTACGGTGTCGATGAGATGCGCCCCCCAATCGCCCAGCGCCCCCATGCCCAGGTCATACCAGCAGCGCCAGTTGCCGCGGTGGTAGCGGTCGTTGTATTCGTGATACCGGACGGCCATGTTCCACGTATCCCAGTCCATGCCGGGCGGAATGGGTTCCGCTTCGGGATACTTATAGATACGCGAATCCCAGCCGTGCCAGCGGCGTGCGGAGTTCATGTGCGCCGTGACTTCCGTCACGTCCTTGATGATTCCGGCGTCTTTCCATGCCTTGAACTGAAAATAGTTTGCCTCGGAATGTCCCTGGTTGCCCATTTGCGTGGCTACCTTCGGGTATTTCCTGGCGGCGGCAATCATGAGTTCGCCTTCGAGGAAGGTGCGGCACATCGGTTTCTCCACATAAATGTGTTTGCCCGACTGGATGGCCTGGATACAAACCGGATAGTGCGCAAAGTCGGGGATACCGGCCGATACGGCGTCAAATTCGTTTCCCATGCGGTCGAACATCTGCCGGAAATCCTTGAACCGGCGGGCGTTTGGAAACATGGCCAGGATTTCCTGCGTATGTTTTGCGCCCAGGTCCACGTCGCACAGGGCTACTACATTGGCCAGGCCCGTCTGCGCAAATCGCTTGATGATTTCACCTCCCTGGAAGCCGATGCCGACGCAGGCCAGGTTGACCTTTTCATTCGCGCCCACCACCCGGCTGTAACTTGCCGCACTCAGTCCTGCTCCACCCATGGCCCATCCGGCGGAAGCCAGGGTCGCTGTCTTTAAAAAATTCCTACGTGTAAACATGTAAATCTCTCTTTATAATTAATAACTCAATTGTCTGTAAATCTCCTTGTTTGTTTTATGGCCTCACAAAAATAGGAAAAATCCCGTATCTTTGCTCATATAATTTAAAAAAACAGAATGATATTCAAGAAAGAAACTTACGCCGGGCGGCGATCCGCCTTGAGAAAGGCCCTGGGGAACGGGCTGCTGCTTTTCCTCGGAAACGACGAATGTGGTTGTAATTATGCGGACAATACGTATCCGTTCCGGCAAGATTCCACGTTCCTGTACTTTTTCGGGTTACCGTTTGCCGGGTTGTCGGCCGTGATGGATTTGGACGAAGACAGGGAAATTATTTTCGGCGATGAATGGACGATGGACGCGCTGGTATGGATGGGCGCCCAGCCGACGCTACGCGAAAAGTGTGAAGCGGCGGGCGTGCAGCACGTGAAACCTTCCGGGGAACTGGGCGCGTATCTCCAAAACGCCGTCCGGAAAGGCCGGCCCGTCCATTATTTGCCGCCTTACCGGGCGGAACACCAAATCAAGTTGTGGACACTGCTTGGGGTGTTGCCGGGGAACGAAACCCCTTCGGAGCCTTTTATCAAAGGCGTTGTCAACTTGCGGAATTACAAGACGGAGGAGGAGATTGCCGAAATTGAAAAGGCGTGCCTGGTGACGGCGGACATGCATATTGCCATGATAAAAACGGTGCGCCCGGGTATCTGTGAATACGAGGTGGTAGCGGTCGTTGAGGCGGTCGCCGCCGCGCATAACTGCCGGCTCTCGTTCCCCACCATTGCAACGGTCAACGGACAGACTTTACACAATCACTA
>JAISOP010000223.1 GCA_031275525.1 Tannerella sp. | reverse complement strand
GCGTCTTTCCTCAGTTGCAGGTCGAAATCGGAACAGGCCTGGTTCAGCTTTTTGTAGTCTCTGTGTGCCGCCTGAAACTGCTCGACGATCGACGACTTGCCGTCGGCATTCCAGTAGGGGCGGAGGTTTTCGCCGAAATACTGAATGGAATACAGATCATCGTATCCGAGCATGATTTTACCGCTGGCGCGCTTCGTCATTCCCAGTTTACGGATAAGGATCAGTTTCCCGTATTCGGTATTTTCCCTTTCGGCCGCGAGATAAAAATAGCCCCAGTCGATCCGCAGGTCATCGCCTTTTTTAGCCAGGATGTCCTGTGCGGTGCTGCCGGTTTTGAGGAAAATCAAGCCCCCCTGTTCCGAAACTTCGGAAACCGACGGTTGATCGGGCGTGTTCAAAGCCCACCGGTCGGAAACTTCGAAACGGAACTGCACCTCATGCATCCGTTCGTCGGTGCTTGAAACGGAGTAGGT
This sequence comes from Tannerella sp., assembly GCA_031275525.1. Taxonomy (GTDB): domain Bacteria; phylum Bacteroidota; class Bacteroidia; order Bacteroidales; family Tannerellaceae; genus Tannerella. The sequence continues at coordinate 5,904 of JAISOP010000223.1, read as the reverse complement.
CAGGTAGTTGACCGGACGGCTGAAGCGTTTCAGATCGTCGGTCAGCAGAGGCGCGGTGAAAGTGAGCTTCAGTTGCACAGGGCCGCAGTCGAACGTGTAATGAGTCTGCGTGGCCTGCACATCGACCGACAACTGTCTGGCCGTCCGGTCGAAAAGCGGCGTCTGTTCCCCCATAAAGCGGTAGTCCGTATCATCGACGCGGATCACGCCCAGCAGCGGGAAGTCTTTTCCGGTCCAGTGTTTTACCGAACTGTCGTAGAGACAGTCCGTGGTTGACCAGGCGCTGGTGTAGGGGTCGATCGTGACAAGCGGGACGGCGGGCGCCCGCAGATCGCTTTCCATGACCGTCCCGCAGTCGTCCGGCAGGCACGACGGCGTCAGTACCGACAGCGCGCCGGCGAAGAGCATTGAAATTTCACGTTTCATAGGTTCTGGTTTTATATTCCATCATGATTCATCTTATTTCAGTCCGGCCATTTCCAGCACGGTTTCCATGGCGGCGTTCAGCCCGTCCGGATACTTGCCGCCGGCGGTGGCGAAATGCGGTTGCCCGCCGCCGCCGCCCCGGATGTGTCGGGCGGCCGCTTTTACCAGCCCGGCGGCGTCCAGCCCGCCGGCCACCAGTTCATCGCTCAGCATGACCATCAGCAGGCATTTCCCGCGGTCTTCGATGCCGGCTATAAAACAAATCTTCCCCGGGATATCGCCCTTTACCTGAAAAGCCAGGTCTTTGAACATATCCGTATTTCCCTCGCCGCGATAACGAATCACCTTTACGCCGTTACGTTCCTCGGCCTTCTCCAGCAACTTGGCCTTCATCTGCACCGCTTTTTCCTTCATGTAAACGGTCAACTGCTTTCTCAGTTCGGCATTCTCCTCCACGGCCTTGCGGATGGTCTGCGCCAGGTTGGGCACGTGGTTCATCAGGGCGTGCAGTTCGCGGAAGGTATCCTGCAGGCCGTAGAGGTAATTCTCGGCGCATTCGGCCGTAACAGCTTCGATACGCCGTATGCCGGCGGCAATCGAGTTTTCGTTCAGGATGCAGAGCAAGCCGATTTGCCCGGTTGCGGGGATATGCGTCCCGCCGCACAGTTCTACGGAGGAGCCGAAGCCGACCACGCGCACCCGGTCGCCGTATTTCTCGCCGAACAGCGCCATGGCGCCCATTTCACGGGCACGGGCGATGGGGATGCTGCGATGTTCCTGGAGCGGCAGGTTGGCCCGGATGCGTTCGTTGACCCGGCGTTCGACCTGCCGCAGCTCTTCGTCCGTCATTTTGCGGAAGTGGGAAAAGTCGAAGCGCAGCACGTCGGGCGAAACATACGACCCGCGCTGCTCGACGTGCGTACCCAGCACCTCGCGCAGGGCTTCGTGCAAGAGGTGGGTAGCCGTGTGGTTGCACTCGCAACGGATGCGCTTGACGGTATCGACCTGCGCCTTGAACCGGGCCGCCGGATGGTTCGGCAGGCGTTCGGCCAGGTGCATCGGCAGGTTGTTTTCGCGCTTGGTGTCGAGGATAACGACCGTGCCGCCCTCTTCCGACACCAGCCGGCCGCAGTCGCCCACCTGTCCGCCCATCTCGGCGTAGAACGGCGTCCGGTCGAGGACGATCTGGTAGAGTTCCCGGTTCTTCTGCCGGATTTTGCGGTAACGCAGGATCTCCGCCTCACACTCGAACGTGTCATAGCCCACAAATTGCGTCTCCCCCTCCTTCAGCGCCTGCCAGTCTCCCGTTTCCACGGCGGCCGCATTCCGGGCGCGTTCCCGCTGCTTCCGCATTTCCCGCTGGAAGCCGTCGCGGTCCACCTCCATGCCGTTTTCGCGCAGGATGAGTTCCGTCAAATCCAGCGGAAAGCCGTACGTGTCATACAGCGTAAAGGCATCCGTGCCGCTCAGGACCCGGTTTCCGGCCCGGCGTGCCTCCTCCGTTTTCCCGTCCAGCAGGCGGATACCCGTCTCCAGGGTGTGCAGGAAGGAATCTTCCTCCTCCTTCATCACCTTGCCGATCAGGGTCTGCCGGGCCGGGAGTTCGGGATAGGCGTCGCCCATGATCTCGATCAGCGTGGGCAGGAGTTTGTACATAAACGCCTCCCGGCGGTCGAGGAAGGTATATCCGTAGCGCACGGCGCGGCGGAGGATGCGGCGGATCACATAGCCGGCCCCGGCATTGGAGGGCAACTGCCCGTCGGTGATCGAGAAGGCAATGGTGCGGATATGGTCGGCCACGACGCGCATGGCGATGTCCTTCTGTTCGTCCGCGCCGCAGGGAATGCCCGTCATCTGCGCGAGGGCCAGGATCAGGGGCCGGAAAAGGTCGGTGTCGTAGTTCGACGTTTTTCCCTGCAAGGCCATACACAGGCGCTCGAAGCCCATGCCGGTATCGATCACCCGGGCGGGCAGCGGTTCGAGCGAGCCGTCGGCCTTGCGGTTATACTGCATAAAGACGAGGTTCCAGATTTCAATCACCTGCGGATGGTCGTGGTTTACGAGCGAGGCGCCCGGCGTGGCCTCCCGCTCGGCGGCGGGACGGAGGTCGATGTGGATTTCCGAACAGGGTCCGCAAGGCCCCGTATCGCCCATTTCCCAGAAATTGTCATGCCGGTTGCCGTTCAGGATACGGTCGGGCGGCAGGTACTGCGCCCAGTAGCCGGCGGCCTCCTCGTCGCGGGCCAGGTTTTCGGCCGGGCTACCCTCAAAGACGGTGGCGTAGAGCCGTTCGGGATCAAGCCCGAGCGTGTCCACCAGGTATTCCCAGGCCCATTGGACGGCTTCCTGCTTGAAATAGTCGCCGAACGACCAGTTGCCCAGCATCTCGAACATGGTGTGATGATAGGTATCGTGCCCCACCTCCTCCAGGTCGTTGTGTTTGCCGCTCACGCGCAGGCATTTCTGCGCGTCCGCCACGCGCGGATGGGCGGCGGGGACATTCCCCAAAATAATATCCTTAAACTGATTCATGCCCGCATTGGTGAACATGAGCGTAGGGTCGCCCTTCACCACCATCGGGGCCGAGGGCACAATGCAGTGCCCCTTCGAAGCGAAAAACGATTGGAACGATTCGCGAATTTCTTTTGCTGATAACATATAGATAATATATAACTGCCGGTAAAAAAGTAAAAAACATTTCGCAAAAGTACGGCAAATAATTATATTTGCCATTCGTTTTTTGATAGACTTACGCAAATGGGATTGTTTAGATCACGAAAAGTATATTACTTATATAACCCGAATACGCTTACCTACGAGCGTGTTTACCCCTCGACCAAGGACCGTTTTTTTGCCGTTCTGCGGCATCTGAGTTCCGGCATCCTGATCGGCGCCGGCGTCTTTTTGGTCTCCATGTACTCTTTCCGCTCGCCGGTGGAGGTATTGATGGAGAAGGAAAACAGCTTGTTGCAGACGCAGTATGACATCCTTTCGCGCCGGCTCGACGAGGCGTTGGGCGTACTGGACGACATCCAGGAGCGCGACGAAAACCTCTACCGCGTCATCTTCCAGGCGCGCAGCATTCCCGAATCGGTGCGCAAATCGGGCTTCGGCGGCACCAACCGCTACGACTACCTGATGAATCTTTCCAACTCGGAGCTGGTGATGGAATCGACCAAAAAGATGGACATGCTCTCGAAGCAGCTCTATATCCAGTCCAACTCGCTGGAGGAGCTGTTTTCCATCGGTAAAGACCTGGAAAAGCGCAGCCAGTGCGTGCCGGCCATCCAGCCCGTGGCCAACAAGGACCTCAAGCAGATGGCTTCGGGCTATGGGATGCGCATCGACCCGATTTACCGCACCTTGCGTTTTCATTCGGGCATGGACTTCTCGGCGCCCATCGGGACGGATATTTACGCCACGGGCGACGGTAAGGTGATTGCCTCGGGCTGGAAACAGGCCTACGGCAACTGCATCATCATCGACCACGGTTATGACTTCAAGACCCTTTACGCTCACCTGTCGAAAAGCTTGGTGAGCGTGGGACAGAAAGTAACCCGCGGCGAAGTGATCGGCAAGGTGGGCAACACCGGCAAATCCACCGGCCCGCACCTGCATTACGAAGTCCTGCTGCGCAACCAGCCGGACAATCCGGCCAAATATTATTACAAGGACCTGGGGCCCGAAGAATACGACCAGATGATTCAGCTGGCCGAGAACCACGGTCAGGTCATGGATTAAACGTCCGGAGGTATGGAAAAGCCGAAACGGTATTACTCGATCGGGGAAGCGGCGCAACAATGCCACATCGACAACGAATCCACTCTGCGCTACTGGGAAAAGGAATTTGACGAGATCGCCCCCCGCCGCAACAAGAAGGGTACGCGCTTCTACACAGAGGAAGACCTGCAAGTCATCCGGTTGATTTATCAGCTGGTGAAGGTGGAGGGCATGACGCTGGAAGGCGCCAAAAAAACGCTGGCGAATAAGAAAAACGTCGCTGACCAGGCAGCCATGCTGAGCCGCCTGAAAGGGGTTCGGGCAGAACTCCAATCGCTCATCGACGCGCTCGACGACTACGGACACAACGGCGTAGCACCCCTCAAGGTCGGTCCGCCCGACGCCTGAAGCAACCGTCCGGACGCGGCACACAATGAAACCGATGAAATGAGTAAAACTCCGTAAAAAAACAGCACACATGCACCCTTTCCCCACAGGCATTTCTTATATATACTTCGCGCGGCATGGCTTTGTGCATTCAGGGAATGAAGCGAAGCTTTTAAGTCTTTTAGATCTTTTAGGCCTTTTAGGTCTGTTAGGGCTTTTAAGCCTCGGTGGAACCGAACTGCACAGAACCGGTCATGCACAAAACCATACCGTGCACAGTATCAATGTTACTTTCACCTCCCGGCTTCCGGCGGTCGTTTCGTCGCACGGCGGCGCAGATGTCCGAAAAATCGTGCTCGACGTCACTGTGTTTAAAATAATCACCGCAGTATTTGTTCTAATCACCGCGGCATTCAAGATAAACGCCGCGGTTATTAGAATAAATACCACGGTGTTTAATTCAAATGCCACTGTGTTTAAAACAAATACCGAGGTGATGACTTTAAACACCGCGATGATGAAAACAAACACAGTGGCACTCAAGGCAAACGACGTGGTGTTTATCTTAAACACAGTGGCCTTGACGGGGATTTATTGCCGTCCCGTTTCATCTGCTAAAGTAATAACCTGTTAAGAATAAATGCTTTACACTTGTCTGAACGGTGATTTATATGATGGGTGTGATTCATCGTGGCAATCACAAAAATCACGCTTGTTACCGTTCATTCTCCATTCTCAATTCTCAATTCCGAAAGGGGGGGGGACGTCGGTTTACAAGTGGTTAGCGGTTAGTCCCCCTAATAAAGCATACAGCCCGCCGGAAATAACGGCCATTGTCAGAACTGTGATTGATGTGATTTTATGATTTACAGAATGGGTGTGACAGGCAGGGCCGACCCTCTGAATGAACCCGGAGACAGCCGGAGCGACAGCCTGCCGAAAAGGGGCCGCCAGGCCCTTTTCGGCAGGCTGTCGTTCAAATCATATAAATCATACCAATCACATCAATCACAGTTCAGACAACGGCCGTTACTTCCGGCGGGCTGTATTGCCTTATTAGGGGACTAACCACTTGAATCCCGGGATCATCCGACTTGCACGCATGATCCGGGCCACCCCGCACACGCGGGCTAAGCTATCCCGCGCGTGCGACATAGCATAAGTCGCACATGCGACATAGCCTAAATCACACGTGCGGGCAGCCGGCGCGTTAGGCTTCTGTTTTCTGCAAAAGACAGGTAAAGGTCTGTGAGGATAGTGGTGAGTGGTGAGTGTGGATTTGGTGGTTTTGGATATTGTTTGAGAGCATTTTCATGAGTTCTACGGCATCGCCTTGTTGACGCTTTTCACTCACCACTCACCACTCACCAC
>JAISOP010000209.1 GCA_031275525.1 Tannerella sp. | reverse complement strand
GCTCCATTCCCTGAATACACAAAACCATGCCGCGCAAAGTATAAACTAAAATTCGATCACCCACCATATTCGTTATAGCGCCCGAAATTCCCTATATTTGTGGCGATAAAAACAAAAGAAACATGAAACAATTTTTTAAGATGATGTTCGCCTCCACGTTAGGCGTCATTTTGGCGGTTGTATTGTTGTCAACGGTTACGGGACTTCTGACAATTGCCATGTGTATGAGTATCGGTTCAAAATCGGGTACAACTCCTATCCTGTCGCCCGGCGAAAGCGTTTTCAAACTTTCGCTCTCCGGCGCCATGTTGGATTCGCCCGCCGACCGTTCACTGTCGCTATTGTTGGGCGAAGATGAAACGCTGTCGCTGAAGGACGTCCTGACGGCCATCCGGAATGCCAGGGAACAAAGCGCCATCCAAGGGATTTACCTGGACTTGGGCGTCTTGCAAACGGGGACGGCCAGCATCGACGCCATCCGCCGGGCGCTGACGGATTTCAGGGGAAGCGGGAAATTCATTGTCGCGTATGCCGACAACTATTCGCAGGGCAGTTATTTCCTCGCTTCAGTGGCCGACGAGGTATATCTCAATCCGCAGGGGCTGCTCGGACTGACCGGTATTGCTTCGCAAACCCTGTTCTATAGGGGACTCCTGGAAAAGGCCGGCATCGAGATGAATGTATTCAAGGTGGGCACCTACAAGGGTGCGGTGGAGCCTTTCATGTCCGACCAACTGAGCGACGCCAACCGCGAACAGATTACATCCTATATAACGGGCCTCTGGGGGCATGTAGTGAACGGGATTGCGGAAAGCCGCCAGGTTCCGGCCTCGACCGTTTCCGGCTTTGCCGATGAAGGGCTTTTTTTTGCCGCCCCCTCCAAAGCGATGGAGAGCCGGTTGATTGACGGGCTGAAATTCCGGAGCGAAGTAGAAAACTTGCTGAAAGAAAAGGCCGGACAAACCGGTCAGCGGCTGAAAACGGTCTCTCTATCGAAAATGAAAAAACTCGAGCCTAAAGCCCGGAAATACCGGAATAAAGTAGCTGTGGTCTATGCAGAAGGCGAAATCACCGCGGCTTCCATGTCATCGCCTTACCAGGGTGAAAAGTACATCACAGAAGCGCTGGCCGATGAGTTACGGAAACTGAGAGAAGACGAGCAGGTGAAAGCCGTCGTACTCCGCGTCAATTCGCCGGGGGGAAGCGCCTTTATCTCCGAACAAATCTGGAAAGAGGTCTCCGAACTGAAAAAAACGAAACCCGTCGTCGTTTCCATGGGAAATATGGCGGCTTCGGGCGGTTACTACATTGCTTGCGCGGCTAATAAAATCGTAGCCGAAGCCAACACGCTGACCGGTTCCATCGGCGTGTTCGGGATATTCCCGAATCTAACCGGCCTGTTCGGGAAACTGGCGTTGGGTTCCGAAGTCGTAAAGACCGGCAAGTATGCCGACTTGGGCAATTTAGCCCGTCCGATGATGGATGAGGAGAAAGCCCTGATACAGGGATACGTCGAAAGATGTTACCAAACCTTCCTGACCCGCTGTTCGGATGGCCGGGGCATGAGTACCGGGGAGATTGACGCCCTTGGGCAGGGCCGCATCTGGAGGGGTGAACAGGCGCTGGAAGCAGGTTTGGTGGATGAACTGGGCGGACTGGACCGGGCGATTGACCTGGCCGTCAACCTGGCCGGTATCTACAATTATACGCTGATCACCGCGCCGGCGCCCAAGGATTTCATCCTGGAGTTGCTGAAAAAACAGCTGGACGAGACCAAAGTATCGCTGATGCGCGACATGGCCGGCGAAGATTATGAATATTTCAAGACCTTACGGCGCTTACGCTCAACGTATGGCATTCAGGCTCGAATCCCATACGACCTGAAGCCGCTGTAAAACAGGAGCAACCGGAACGTGGCGGCAGAATCACGAAAACGGCGCCTGTTGTGGCCGTGCGCTTGGCTGTACGGGGCAGGCGTACGAATCCGCAACCTGTTTTTTGACCGGGGACTGCTGCCCTCGCAGTCATACCCGGTTCCGGTCATTTGCGTCGGGAACCTGACGGCGGGCGGGAGCGGCAAGACGCCAATGGTGGAATACCTCATCCGCCTGTTGAAGGAACGTTACCGCGTGGGCGTGCTGAGTCGGGGATACAAACGGAAGAAGCGGGGATACGTCCTGGCCGGCGAAGCAAGCACCGGCCGGGAGATCGGCGACGAGTGTTACCAGATGAAATACAAATATCCGGACGTGACGGTGGCCGTGGACGCAAACCGTCGCCGCGGGATCCGGAACCTGCTGGCATTGCCGGAAGACCGCCGGCCGCAGGTCATCCTGCTGGACGACGGCTTGCAACACCGTTATGTACGTCCCTCCCTTTCCCTGCTGATCACGGACTGTAGCCGGCCCTATTACAGGGATAAGCTATTGCCCGCAGGCCGGTTGCGCGAGCCGGCGAGCAGCGCCGACCGGGCGGATATCGTCGTGGTAAGCAAGTGCGCCGCCTGGCTGCCGGCTGTGGAAAGCCACCTAATCCGGGAACGGTTGAACCTGAAACCGAACCAGTCGCTGTTCTTCAGTACAGTTACTTACCTGCCGCTCAGGGGCGTCTTTCCCGAGGCGCACGCCGCCTGCACGTTGGACGGCCTGCAAAAAGAAGAGCGCATCCTGCTCATTACCGGCATTGCAAGGCCCGGCCCCCTGATTGAGGCCGTGAAAAAGCGGCCGGAGCGGGTCGAGGTAATCTCTTTTGCCGACCATCATGACTTCGGAAAGAAGGATGTCCGGCGGATGAAAACGGCGTTGGAACGCATGGGAGCTGCCCGTTCGCCGATTCTCTGCACAGAGAAGGACGCCGCCCGCATCCGCAACAACCCTCATTTCCCGGAAGCCTGGCGCAACCGGATATACTATGTGCCGATTGAAGTAAAGATTCTTTTTGGCGGGAGCGAACCGCTGAACGAACTTATTCTGCGGCACGTCCATTTTTTGATTGAAAATAGGAACCCTACAACCACCGATAAATAATGTCACGAACAGAAATTAACACGCTGGGCGAATTCGGCCTCATCCGTCGTCTGACCGAACGCATTACGCTGAAGAATCCAAGCACGCTGAAAGGCGTGGGCGACGACGCCGCCATACTCGACTACAAGGACAGGCTCGTCCTGGTCACCACCGATTTATTGCTGGAAGGCATTCATTTCGACCTGACGTATGTCCCACTCAAGCACCTGGGCTACAAAACCGCGGTCGTCAACTTCTCCGACATCTACGCCATGAACGGCCGGCCAAAACAACTCACCGTTTCCCTCGGCCTCTCCGCCCGTTTCTGCGTCGAAGACCTGGAAGAACTGTACAGCGGCCTGCTGCTGGCGTGCGAGGTTTACGGCGTGGACCTGGTTGGAGGCGACACCTCCGCCTCGCGCACGGGCTTGACCCTGAGCGCCACCTGCATCGGGGAAGGCGAAAGGGGCAAAATCACCTCCCGTAGCGGCGCACAGGAGACCGACCTGGTCTGCGTCTCGGGAGACTTGGGCGCGGCCTACATGGGACTCCAACTGCTGAAACGCGAGAAAACCGTATTCCAGGGCGAAAAGGATTTTACACCCGACTTCTCCGGCAAGGAATACCTGCTCGAGCGCCAGTTGAAGCCCGAAGCCCGGAAAGACATTGTCGAGTTGCTGGACGCCGCCGGCATCGTCCCCACAGCGATGATGGACGTCTCCGACGGCCTTTCTTCCGAACTGATTCACCTCACCAGCCAGAGCCATACGGGATGCCGCATCTACGATGAGCGTATTCCGATCGATTATCAGACGGCAGTAATGGCCGAACAATTCAACCTGAACCTGGTAACGGCCGCGCTGAACGGCGGTGAAGACTATGAGTTGCTCTTCACCGTGCCGCTGACCTGCCACGAGCAGGTGGAAGCCATGCCGGGCGTCAAGGTCATCGGATACATCACCAAGCCGGAATTGGGGAACTGCCTGGTCGGACGAAACGGGGAAGAAATCCCGCTCCGGGCACAGGGATGGAATGCGTTCGACCTGCATGAGAATGAATAGTGGTTAGTGGTAAGTGGTTAGTGAAAAACTCCCACTAATCACTTACCACTAATCACTTGGTATTCATTCTCAATTCTCAATTCTCCATTCTCAATTCAACTTGTTCATTGCTTCCCGGATTCGTTGGAAGGCTTCCGTGAGCCGTTCGTCCGAGGTGGCGTAGGAGAGCCGGATGCAGGCCGGCGCACCGAATGCGGCGCCGCCAACGGTGGCCACGTGACCAGTTTCCAGCAGGTACATCGCCAAGTCCGCGACGTTGTTGACCCGGTACTCGCCGGCGCTTTTGCCAAGGTAGGCGCTGACTTCGGGGAAGAGGTAAAAGGCGCCCTGGGGCACATTGACCCGTAGGTCCGGAATCTCCCTGAGCAGGCGCAATGCCAAATCGCGACGGCGAAGAAACGCCCGGCGCATGTCTTCCACACACTGCTGGTCTCCGGTAAGGGCTGCCAGGGCGGCTTTCTGGGCTATTGAACAGGGACCGGAAGTGTACTGTCCCTGTAATTTATGGGTTGCCTTGGCAATCCACAGCGGCGCGGCAATGAAACCGATACGCCAGCCCGTCATGGCGTAGGCCTTGGAGACGCCGTTGATAACCACTACACGGTCTTTGATTTCGGCAAACTGGGCGATACTTTCATGTTTGCCTGCATATTGGATATGCTCGTAGATTTCGTCGGACAGCACGATTATATCCGGATGCCCGGCAAGTGTTTGCGCCAGCCCTTGCAGCTCTTCCGCGCTATATACGCTGCCGGTCGGGTTGGAGGGCGAACAGAGGATCAGCGCTTTGGTACGGGGCGTGATGGCGGCTTCGAGTTGAGCGGGCGTGATTTTGAAATCCTGTTCAAGGCCGGCGGTCACCACGACATTCGTCCCTCCGGCCAGTTTCACCATTTCAACATAACTCACCCAGTAGGGTGCGGGAACAATCACCTCGTCGCCTGGATTGAGGATGCTCAGCAGGACGTTGCACACCGACTGCTTCGCGCCGTTGGAGACGACCACCTGGCCGGTCGTATAATCCAGTCCGTTCTCGTTCTTTAACTTGGCAACAATGGCCTTCTGCAAATCCGGGTAACCCGCTACCGGAGAATAGAATGAAAAGTTGTCA